>NZ_JROY02000003.1:0-230037 GCF_000765685.2 Helicobacter sp. MIT 03-1616
CCCCAAAGGCTTTACGCCCTTGGGGGTTTAAAACTCAAAACTTCCTAAAATCTTTTAAATTTTCTAAAGACTTTTGATACTTTTTTGTTTGGAAACTAAAATCTTAATCTCCGTGATAGCCCTCAGTCTTGCCTGTATTTTGTAAATGAATCACTAGCTCATCATAAGTTGTTTGTGCATCTTGTAATGTATCTTGCAAAAGCTTGAGTGAGGCATTCATACCGCCTTGTTTTTCTGCCTGAACGAGTTTGGCATAAATATCATTCAAAAACGCCACACCCTGCTTACTTGGGCGGCGGCGCACGGAGTAATAACCGATGATTTTATTGTTATCATCATAAGAGGGTGTAATATTTGCGAACACCCAATAAATGTTATTGTTGCGTGATAAATTCTTTACAAATGCGAAAAACTCCTTGCCATTTTGGATATTATCCCACAGGAGCTTAAAAGCGATACGAGGCATATCTGGGTGGCGGATAATATTATGCGGTTTGCCTAAGAATTCATCTTCGCTAAAGCCGCTAAATTGCACAAAATCGCTATTGCCATAGGTGACGCAACCTTTTAAATCTGTTTTGGAAGTAATGAGTGTGTCATTTTGGAGAAATATTTCTTGTGCCATATCAATCCTTAAAACATCAAATAAAGCTTGATTATTACACAAGGACTATAAAATCTCCCTTAGAATACTGCTATAATACGCGCTTTTTACATAGCGTTTGCCCTGTCTCTATTTAGAGTCTTGTAGAATTTATTTAATGTTAAAAGGATAAATAATGAGTGTTTCAATGCTTATAGCTGCCTATAAGCCGCCATTTATTAGCTCAAATAGGTTTCTTTACACACTCAAAAAACAATTTTCTTGTAAAAAGGGCGGATTTCTTGGCACGCTTGACCCATTTGCCAAAGGCACACTTGTGATAGGCTTTGGCAGCTATACAAGGCTTTTTAGCCATTTGGTAAAATCTCCTAAAGTCTATCGTGCAACTTTGTGGCTAGGGGCACACTCACAGAGCCTTGATATAGAAAATATAGAATCTGTAAGCACACTTAGGGCTTTTACTATGCACGACATACAATCCGCGCTAGATTCTATAAAAGGCACTATTACCTATGCGCCGCCACGTTTTAGCGCAAAGCATATTAATGGCAAGAGGGCGTATGAACTTGCACGAGCGGGGGAGGAGTTTAGCCTCAAAAATATACAAATGACAATTTATTACATAAAGCTTTTATCGTATCGCCACCCATTTGTGAGTTTTGAAGTAAGTGTGAGTGAGGGTGGATATGTGCGAAGTATTGGTGAGATGATAGCCCAAAATCTTGGTGTAGAAGGCACATTGTCCTCTTTAGAACGCGTGAGTGAGGGGGCAATGAGTGTTAGTGCAATAGAGGGGATTAAGATGTTAAATCCGCTTGATTATTTACCTTATCCCTTACTTAGTAATAGCGATATAAGAGCGAAAGATATGTATCTTGGTAAGAAAATCGTATGTAAAAATATACAAAAAGGCAAATATAAAGTGTATTTTGATGATTTTTTCTCTATAATTGAGGTTTGTGAAAATGGTAATGTAAAATATATCTTAAATAGGATTGAATATGCTAATTCTCTCACGCAAGCAAGAAGATAGTGTTATTATAGGCGATGACATAGAAGTAAGGGTGATTTCTATTGATAAGGGTAGTGTGCGCCTAGGTTTCTCTGCTCCAGAAACTTGCGTAATTTTACGCGGTGAGCTAAAAGAGGCTGTGAGCCTAGCAAATAAACAAGCCTCACAGGCTATTGATAAGCAATCGCTCACACAGATTCAAAAATTATTAAAAGCAAAAAATAGAGACGCAAGTGATTTGTAAGATTTATCCAAAACTCAATATTTTTTTGAAAGTTATTGGATATGAAAATGGCTTTCATCAGCTCAATTCACGCTTTGTGAGGGCGTATGGGAATCTTTATGATGAAATGGAGATAAGGACACATTCTTGTTTTGTACTTTTGGGTGATTTTGGCTGTGCTGTGGAGGATAATCTTATTTTTAAGGCAAAATGTGCTTTGCAAGAGTATTTGGCGAGTTTAGGCAAAGGAGCTGATATTTTAGAAACCATAAAGGTAGAGGTGCAAAAGTCTATCCCGCAGGGCGCAGGGCTTGGCGGAGGAAGTGCGAATGCGGGGGAGTTTTTGCGTGTGATAAATGAAATGGGCGAACTGAATTTGAGTGATAAGGAGCTTATGGGTATCGCACAAGGTATAGGTGCAGATGTAAGTTTTTTTGCGAGTGGGGAGGAGAGCGCGAATGTATCGGGCAAGGGGGAAAAAATAGAGGCATTTATGGAATCTAGCGCGTTATATGAGATTCACACGCCCAAATTGTTTTGTGATACGACAAAAGTCTATCAAGCCTATGCAGATTTTATACATAAGTGCAAAGCCGCGTATAGCACACCCACAAAAGAATGGTTTAAGCTTACAAGCAGAGAGTTATTAGGGCAAAGTCATAGTAGGGAAGTGATGAATGATTTATTTCTTAGCGCAGTGAGTGTGTATCCTGTGCTACAAGAGATTGCACAAGAGCTAGGCAGTGAATGGTATTTTAGTGGAAGCGGGAGTAGCTTTTTTCGCTTGAAAAATATGCAGGGCGCGGGAAATTTGCAGAGTGCGCTAGATTCTAAAGTTACAGAATCTAGTATGAGATTTGGCAAAATAGGCGGATAGTATGCAAAAAAAAATCTTTGCTAAAAACAAAAAAGCCACATTTGATTACGAAATTTTAGAGACAATTGAAAGTGGCATAGTTTTAGTTGGAAGTGAGGTCAAGGCAATACGCGCAGGGCGTGTGAATCTCAAAGATAGTTTTGTGAAAATCATCAAGGGCGAGGCGTTTTTGTTTCATATGCATATTTCATTTTTGGAGCATACCTACTCGTATTTTAAGCCAAATGAACGTGCGCCACGCAAGCTTTTGCTTCATAAAAAAGAGATTGATAAGCTTTTTGGAAATGTGAGCACGCAGGGCTTAAGCATCGTGCCATTAAATATTTATTGTAATCAAAGAAATAAAATCAAGCTGACAATCGCACTTGTGAAAGGGAAAAAACTTTATGATAAACGCGAAAGCATAAAGAAAAAAATGCTAGAGCGCGAGGCGAGGGCGAATATGAAAAACTATGGTAAAAAAATATAGGGGTGAGGCAGTGAAAGAGATTGTAGATTATGGGGTGCTTGGTTTTTTGATTTTTTTGAGTGTAGTTGCGCTTGGCGTGACATTTGAGCGTATGTGGGTGTATTATCATATTGATGTGGCGAAGTTTGATGATAAAAGAATCTTGGAGCTTGTGCTCCATAAGCGTCTAACAATTATCGCAACGATTGGTTCAAATGCACCTTATATTGGTCTTTTGGGAACGGTGTTTGGGATTATGGTTACATTTGTGGAGATTGGCTCAAATGCACTTATTGATACACAAAGTATTATGGTGGGACTATCTCTCGCACTTAAGGCAACAGCAGCGGGGCTTATCGTGGCGATTCCATCGATTGTGTTTTATAACTTTTTGTTACGCAAAACAGAGGTGATTTTATCGCTTTGGGATATTGAGCATAACCCCCCTACAAAAGTCAAAAACCCCACAAAGTATAATGTATGAAAAAGATAGATTCGCTTAATCTTATCCCTTTTATTGATATTATGCTTGTGTTGCTTGTTATTGTGCTTACGAGCGCGTCATTTGTGGTGCGCTCACACATACAGGTTGATGTGCCTCGTCTTGAGGACACGCAGGGGCAAAATGCACAGCAAAAGAAAACGCATTCAATCACCATTGACAAGGAGGGGCGGTTTTTTCTCGATGACAAGCTGTTAGGCTTAGGTGAGCTTAAAGCAGAGATAAAGAGCTTTGAGAAGGATACGCAGGTGATTATTCGTAGCGATAGACAGAGTGATTTGGAGTATTTTTTGGAGGTTGCCACGACTTTACGAGATAATGGCATTGATGATGTGTATGTAACAACGGAGCAAAAATAGCATTTAAGGAGGATATATGCAAGAACTTGTTTGGCTTGTGAACATTTGCTTTACGATTTTAATGGTAGGGCTGTTTGTATGGGATTTTAGAAGCTTTGGTGAGCCTACGCATAAGGACTTTAAGGCAATTATTATGAGCACTGGTGTGCTGGGGACATTTGTGGGGATTTTTATTGGGCTTATTGGTTTTGATACGCTTGCCTTACAAGATTCTGTCCCCTTACTCTTAAATGGGCTAAAGACAGCGTTTTACACCTCTATTTTGGGTATGGGTTTGGCAATAGCACTCTCAATCACACAGAGGGTAAAGGGTATAAAAAGCGCACAAGATATGAATATGGACTATGTGGTAACGCAAATAGGACAGCTAGACCATTTGCGAGGTATTTTGGAGCTTAATAATAAGATTGTGAATCTGCCTACACTAGAGGATACACGCACATTGAATAATGAGACAAATGCACTTTTGCAAGATATTAATTCGTCTTTACAAGCGACAATCAAGCAATTAGCCTCTGGCGCTTCTAGGGAACTTATTAGTGCGCTTGAACTTGTGATTAGGGATTTTAATCATAACTTACAGAATCAATTTGGCGAAAATTTTAAGGAACTCAATAGCGCGGTGGGCAAATTACTCACTTGGCAGGAGCAATACAAGCAAAATATTGAACATACACAAGAACTTCTTACGCAAACGCATAAGGCGATGAGCGATAGTGCGAATGCAATGAATAGCACACAAAATACTTTAGAATCCATAGTAGCGCAAAATGCGAATGCTATGGCATTTTATACAAAGAGTATTGAAGTTATGGAGGATATGCGCTCTCGTGGCGAAATGCTGAATGCAAAACTGCAAGAAATCGCCACACTTGGTGCGCACGCACAGCATTGTTTGGATAGTATGGATAAATTTTTTATCACCGCTACGCAGCAAATGGGTGAACTAGAAAATACGACAAATAAGCATATTGATTTGTTAAAAAATCAGGTGGAGAGCTATTTTGCAGAGCTAGATTCACACGCTAAGGGGCAAATGGAGCATTTGGGTACATTTATTGCCCAAAGCACCGATTCGGCTAGGGAGCATATAGGCACGATTTTAGAATCTAATGCCACAGGCTTTAACTCGCATTGTAACAATCTTGTAGAGCGTAGCAGTGGGTATTTTGATGAGATTACAAATAGCGCAAGTGCGCATATCATAGCCCTTGGTAAAATGTTGGAGCAAAATATCGCGCAAAATACACAATCAAGCAATGAAAATGCGCAGGAATTTGCGCGCTTACGAGAGCATATAGCTAAAAATCACAATGCAATCGTGGAGAGTTTAGAATCTAGCCTTTCTTATCTCACTTCGCATAATGAAGTGATTATGCAGGATATGGCAAAGGATATGAAGGCTATGCAGGAGCAATACCTCACATTAGCACAAAGCAATATGGAAAGTATGCTTATTAAAGAGCAAGAGATGACAAGAGCACGGCTTGAAGCTTTGAGTGAGCTAAGTGCAAAAAGCGATGAATATGTGAATGCGCAATACGAGCAAGTGAGCGGATTTGTCAAAAAACTTGCGAGTGAGTATCTAAAAATTATACAAAAGCTTACCAAAGATTCAGTAGCCATTCCCAAAGATATGGGCGCGCAGGTGATAAAGGATTTTGGCACTTTGCAGCATAATTTACTTTCGCATTTAGGAAATCTCAATGCGCAGATTCAGCATAATAGTATGCAGCTCATTGAGCTTTATCGCAATGTGCAAAATACAATTAACGAAAACATTGAGGGCAACAAGCATTTACAAAATGAGATTAAGGATACATTCAGCACACTTGATACGCAAATGAGCGCGAGTATGGAGAATTTCAAGGAGAATTACGAGTGGTTTTTGCGCCGTGTGCGTGAAATTATTGGCTCGAGATAAGATAAAGGGCAACTATGAGAGATAATCAATGGATTAGTATTTCTGATATGATGGCAGGCATTATGATGATTTTTCTGCTTATTATGGTGTCTTTTATGCTGATTACGCAAAAAACGCAAGAGGATTTGAAGATTCAAAATCAAAAGCTTTTAGAACTCAATGATGCTATGAGCAGTATTGCAAAGAATTATTCTAATTTACAGCAAGAGCTGTATGAGGCGTTACTCAAGGAGTTTGGCAAGGATTTGAAGGCGTGGGAGGCATCTATTGATGAGGATAATACGATTAGATTCAATGAACCCGAAGTGCTTTTTGATACTGGGGCAAAGCAGGTGAAAAAGCGTTTTAAGGATATTTTGGACGATTTTTTTCCACGTTATGTAAAGATTCTATCTTTGGAGAAGTTTAAGGGGAATATTGAGGAGATTCGCATAGAGGGACATACTTCACAGATTTGGTTTTCAGCTCATAGTTTAGAGGAGAGATATTTAGGAAATGCCGAACTTTCACAGGCAAGGGCATTAGAGGTGCTGAAGTATTGTTTTAATCTCACAAGCATTGATGGGTATAAAGAATGGCTCATTAAGGTTTTTCGTGCCAATGGGCTTTCTTTTGCCAAACCACTTGAGGACGATGACAAATCGCGCCGTGTGGAGTTTAGGGTCATCACAAAGGCAAATAAAGATTTGCTTAAAATCCTTGATATTAGTAAAGAATTTGAGCCAAAATAACCTATTTTTAAGCATAAAATCGGCATAATCGCCAACTTATTTTACACTTAAGGCTAGAAATGAAAAGAACTTATCAACCTCACAATACACCCAGAAAACGCACTCACGGCTTTCGCGCAAGAATGAAAACAAAAAATGGTCGCCGCGTGGTTAATGCTAGAAGAGCGAAAGGGCGCAAGAGACTTTCTGTGTAGGCTTAGTATGTATGAAGTTAGATTCACTAAAAACAAAGGCTGAATTTGACTTTATCTACAAAAATGCGAGGCGATTTTTTCATAAATCCTTTGTGCTTTATGCACTTAGAATCTCGCACTACAAACCCAAACATTTCAAAGACAAACGGATTTTAGAAGGCATAAAATCTCATCAAGCTACACTCTATCTCGGGTTAAGCATTTCGCGTAAAATCGGCAAGGCAAATAAGCGTAATCTTATCAAAAGACGCGTTAGGGCGATTGTGTATGAAAATCGTGCCACATTCGCGGATTTTATTTTTGTTTTTGTGGCAAAAGAGGGCATTACTAATGTTGATTTTGCAACTTTGAGGGCAGATATACTTTTTAGTTTTGTAAAAATTTGTGAAATGTATGCCAAAGCACCCAAAGCCCCAATAAGCAGGATAGAATCTTAAATGTGTCTTTTGTATAGAGTATCCCACATTGTGCATTATGCTGTGTGCAGTGTTTTGCATATTTTGCGCCAGATATTTATCTTAAGTGTAAGATTCTATCAAAAGAGTCTTTCATCGCTAAGTGTTGGGGCGTGTAGATATTATCCAAGCTGCTCGGAATATACTTTGTGGCTGTTATATTTTGATAATCCCTTTATTGCCTTATATAAATCATTACTACGAATTCTAAGCTGTAATCAATTTTTTGTAGGGGGTATAGCATATCCTAAGGCACGCCTCAAGTTTAAAAATATTGTGTTTGTGCGCAAAAAGGTAAAATATTGGTTTGTCCCTACCGCAAATACAAGTTTTTTAGATATAATGCGCGTTTCTAGTCAAACTTACATTATGCGAGTTTATATTATTAAATCAATTTTTTAAAGGTTATATCGATGTATCGTCCAAATGAACAAGATAGTGGCATATCACTTTCGCGCGTACTCATAGCAGTTGGTTTATCAATCGCGTTTTTTGCTGTGTATGCGTATTTTTTCCCTCAAACGCCCACTCAAGTCGCCGAGAAAACACAAGCTACTTCAAGTGAAGTGAGTGGTGCAGATGTGGCAGGTATAGAATCTCAAGATAGTATCTCATCTCCTCACACTCCTAGCAAAAGCAGTGCTACACAGGCGAGTAGCACTTCTGCGCTACCTACTTCACAACCCCTCAAACAGACTATTATCGCGCATATTCAAAGCGATGCCTTTGAAATTGAAATTGACGCATTGGGGCGGATTAAGCAAGTTTATCTTAAAGATGAGCAATTCACGCGCGGAGAACAAAAAAGCCTCTTTGGTATGGTGGGCGAGGTTTTGGGATTCAAAACTTCCCATAGAGAGGCAGTAGAAAAGCTCCCATTGTTTGATAATGGCGGACTACACACAATGGAGGTGCGCTTTAGCGATAGCAATCTTAACCAAAGAGCCTTTAATACCCCTTATACGACAAACCTTAAGCATATCGAGTTGGAAAGTGCACCGATTGAAATTGTCCTCACACAGGATCTTGACGATGTCGTGCTGACAAAATATCTTACAATACACCCAAATTTGCGTTACGATGTGCGCATAGAGCTTGATAAGCCAAATGTAGAATATTTTGTAAGCAATGGTATGCGCCCCACTGCCGACCCTGATACCTACGCATTTCGCGGTGTAGTAACGCGTAATGCCTTTGATGGCGTTTTGACAAAAATCGAGGATGGTGATGCAAGTAGTGATTATCTTGCAAAAACTGCCGTAGATATGCGTAATTCAAGCTTTATAGCAAGTGTGGATAGATATTATACAAGCCTATTTTTTACTAAGGAATCGCAAGGATTTTATGTTGTGATGAGTGGAGACAATGCACATAATCCTATGCCCTATGTGCGCTTTGAGGGGAATGCGAATTTTGCCGGATACATAGGACCAAAGATTTATAAAGAGCTACAAAGGATTGATGAGAGCCTTACTGATGTGGTAGAGTATGGGCGCATTACATTTTTTGCTAAGCCACTTTTTGTGCTGCTCGAATATTTGTATAATCTATGTGGGAATTGGGGCTGGGCGATTGTATTCTTGACGCTGATTGTGCGTATTGTGCTGTATCCTCTCACTTATCGTGGTATGATGAGTATGCAAAAACTCAAAGACTTAGCACCTAAGATGAAAGAATTGCAGACGCGTTATAAAGACGACCCGCAAAAGTTGCAAATGCATATGATGGATTTATACAAAAAACACGGAGCAAATCCGCTCGGTGGCTGTTTGCCTCTGCTCCTACAAATTCCTGTGTTTTTTGCAATCTATCGTGTGCTACATAACGCGGTGGAACTCAAAAGCTCGGAGTGGATTCTATGGATTAGCGATTTATCCGCTATCGACCCGTATTTTGTATTGCCTGTGCTTATGGGAGGGAGTATGTATATCTCTCAAAAGCTTACACCCTCAAATTTCACAGACCCAATGCAGGAAAAGATTTTCAAAATGTTGCCTATCATTTTTACAATATTTTTTATTATCTTTCCTTTTCCAGCGGGGCTCGTGCTGTATTGGACGATTAATAATGTATTTTCGATTTTCCAGCAAATGTTCTTAAATAAAATTATGGAAAAGAGAAAATTCAAAGAAATAGAGCAACATCAACATCATAATGAAACATCTCATAAACAAAAGGGGATAAAGTGAAAAAGATTGTAGAAAAAAGTTTAGAAGCGGCTTTAATCAAGGCTTCTACGGAGCTTGGTTGCTCGGTGGTTGATTTGGAATATGAAGTGGTGCAAAATTCTAGTAATGGTTTTTTGGGGCTAGGTAAGAAAGAGGCGGTTATTATTGTTGATACAAAAAATAAGACTACGCAAAAAACAGAATATGCAAAACCAAAAGAATATAAAGAATACAGCCATCATAAACCATACAAGGATTCATATAAAGATTTTGAATCTAAAGAGGTAAGAGAGCCTAAGCTTCCTAAGGAAGTGGGAGAATCTAACATAGCATCACGTACAGACTATGAGGACTATCACGCGGAGCAAGATTTTTCACAAGATATTTGGGGTAAGCAAACCCCCTCTACACAGCAAGATGATGATAATGTAGCGCAGATTCGTGCAGAAATTGAATCTTTGTTTGCGATGTTGCCATTTGAGATTGACACATTTGAAGTGCATCTTGAGGACGATAATACGCTCTCTGTCTATATTGATGGGCGTGATTGTGCGTTGCTTATTGGTGAGCGAGGTTATCGCTACAAGGCACTTTCTTACTTGCTTTTTAATTGGATTAATCCTCGATATGGTTATACATTACGCCTAGAGATCGCAGAATTTTTGAAGAATCAAGAAGAAATGATAGATGTGTATCTTAAGGATATTGTGCGGCTTGTAAGAAGCAATGGCAGGGCGCAGACAAAGACACTTGAAGGGATTCTTGTCTATATTGCGCTGAATAAATTGCGTGATATTTTCCCAGATAAATATGTCTCTGTTCGACAAAATGAGGCTGATGAAAAATACATTATCATCAATGACTTTAGACGATAGCACCATTGTTGCCATTGCCACACCTGTGGGTGTGGGGGCGATTAGCATTGTGCGACTAAGTGGTAAAAACGCTTGTGAAATTATTTTACGCCTAACACATAGAGATTCGCTTAAAGCGCGTTACGCGCATTTATGCCGTATTTATGATACACAGGGGGCGAGTATAGATGAAGCCATAGTGCTCTACTTTCCAGCTCCACGCAGCTACACGACACAAGATGTATGCGAGGTGCAGTGTCACGGCGGGATTGTGAGTGCTCGGGCGATTGTCGAGCTATGTGTATTTTTGGGTGCTAGAGTGGCAAATCCGGGGGAATTTACCAAACGCGCCTTTTTGGGTGGGCGGCTTGATTTGTCTCAAGCACAAGCGGTTGCAGGGCTGATTACCTCGCAAAGCCTCGAAGCAAATAAGATTCTAATGCGTCATCTAAAGGGCGATGTGGGAGCTTTTGTAGAGCATACAAGAGAATCTTTGCTCGAAGTCCTTGCTTTTATCGAGGTCAATATTGATTATAGCGAGGAGGTGGAGGAGGATTATAGTAATGATATACTCACTCGCTTAAAGCGCATAGAGGATACTTTGTGTAGGGTATATGAATCTTCTTTAGCACGCAGTGGGCTAGTTGATGGATTCACACTTAGCATTGTTGGTAAGCCAAATGTTGGTAAAAGTTCCCTGTTGAATGCGCTATTAAGCTATGAGCGCGCCATTGTGAGTAGCATAGAGGGGACGACTCGCGATACCATAGAGGAGAGTTTCTATGTCAATGGTGCGTTGGTGCGTATCATTGATACTGCAGGTATTCGCCAGAGCGATGATGAGATTGAGCGGCTTGGCATACAGAAGTCAATAGAGGCGTTGCAACGAAGCGATATTATCCTCGCACTTTTTGATACTTCACGTCTATTTGATGACAAGGATATGCAGGTGCTTGATATGCTCAAAAACTTTAGCGACAAGCATATACTCATTGTTTGCAATAAAGCCGACCTCCCCCAAAGTTTTGAGCAGGAGAAAATCGCGCAGTTTATAAATGCGTGTGATAAGGCTATACTTCCCACACCACTCTACATCAGCGCACACAATGATGGGGCACAGAAAGTTATAGAATCTTTGAAAGACATTATCAACACGCAAAGTGGTGATGAGAGCTTGATACTTACAACCAGCTATGCGATTGAATGCGTAAAAAATACGCTCGATTCTATATGTGAAGCAACTAAGGTGCTAAAAAGCGGTGAGTTGGAGTTATGTGCGTATCATATAAGGGACGCACTCGATTTACTTAGTCGTATTACTCATTCGTTTGAAAGTGCGGAGCTGCTCGACAAACTTTTTGGCACATTCTGCCTAGGCAAATAATGCTTGATTTTTCGCTCTCTATAATGGAGCAGAAGCGATTGTTTGGGCGCACATTGTGGCTTAAACGCGATGATTTAATCCATCCTATTTGCAATGGCAACAAGGCGAGAAAATTTGCATATTTATATGAATCTAACCCAGACTTTGCGGAGGTTACCCAGCAGTGTGGGGATTCTCACTTGAACCTTGCCCCACAGAGCGTGGATTCTTGTTTGTGTTTTACCTCGCAGGTAGATTCTCTCAATTTAGAATCTATTAAAGTCCCACATAAAACTTGGATAAGCTATGGGGGCAATCAGTCTAATGCAATGTTCGCTTTGGCTTATCTTGCTAATCTTAAAGGCGTGGCTTTTAAGTATGTAATGCCTATGCTACCACCACATTTAGAATCTTTGGGTGAGGGGGCAGATTCTCTTTTGATGCAAAATATGCAAGATTTTATACATCTCCTTTCTATGAGCGCAGATACCACGCGTGAGGAAATTGATAAGGATTTGCTTGTTAGACTTGATTTTATACGAGATTCTATAAATGCGCAAAATCTCTCGCACAAGGGCAATCTTTACTATGCGTTCAAATATGGTATGTCCGCCTTTGCCTTGCCGGTGGGGAGCAATCGCGCGAGTTTAGAATCTTATGCGAAAAAGCTTGTCGATAAAAATAGCCTTTTTATTCCACAGGGTGGAAGTGTGGAAGATGCTATGAGTGGTATGAATGCGCTTGCAGGAGAGTTAGCCCAAAGTATTGGTGGCGCACCTGTGATTTGTTGTAGTAGTGGGAGTGGAGTAGGGGTAATTGCTTTGCGCAAAGCTTTAGATAGATTCTTGCCAAAGGCTACTTTGGTGGCTCTTAATATTGCGGGGAGTGAGGCGGAGCTAAGGGCAAAGTGCAAGACGCACAATGTAGCACATATACAGATTTTGCAATCACCTTTCACATTTGCTAAACCTCACAAGGAGATATGGGCGATGAGGGCATATCTGCTAGAAAATGGAGTGAGGGCGGATTTGGTCTATGACAGCCCCGCATTTTGCCTTTTGCAAAGGCATTTAGAATCTTTCAAGCATAAGGAGATTGTGTTTATCCTCTCTGGCGGACTGCTCGGTGATATAACACAGCTTGACAGGTATGCGAGGATTCTAAAAACTCGCTTGGTTTCAAAGCATTAGTAATTTCTAGGGCTTTTATAGACAAAGTGTAAAGAGTGTGCTAGAATCGCGCTTATGTGTAGTTTGTGATATGCGTAGGTTTTTCTATGGATTCTAAATATTTTAGAATCTTAAGGTGCGTCCATAAAAATATAAAATATAAATTACGCAAAAGCTCTTCCAAAGGTTGTTTATGAAATCTCATATTCGTAATTTTTCGATTATTGCCCATATTGATCACGGCAAATCTACCCTCGCAGATAGACTCATACAGGAATGTGGGGCGGTAAGTGAGCGTGAGATGAAAGCGCAGATTATGGATACTATGGATATTGAAAAGGAGCGGGGCATTACGATTAAGGCGCAGTCTGTGCGCTTGGGCTATCCATATAAGGGGCAAGAATATATACTCAATCTCATCGATACGCCCGGGCACGTGGATTTTAGCTACGAGGTTTCGCGTTCATTAACTTCGTGCGAGGGTGCGCTGCTTGTAGTCGATGCGAGTCAGGGCGTGGAGGCGCAAACAATCGCAAATGTCTATATCGCTATGGAAAATAATCTTGAAATCGTGCCCGTGATTAATAAAATTGACTTGCCTGCCGCTGACCCCGCGCGGGTATGTGAGGATATAGAATCCACCATTGGCTTAGATTGTCAAAATGCCCTCAAGGTAAGCGCAAAAAGTGGCGAGGGTATAAAGGCTCTTATCGAGTATATCATCGAGCATATCCCCGCACCTAGTGGCGATAGTAGCGCACCTACAAAAGCGCTTATCTATGATAGCTGGTTTGATAATTATTTAGGGGCATTAGCCTTAGTGCGTTTAAAAGACGGGAATTTGCGTGTGGGGCAGGAAGTGATAATGATGAGTAACGGCAAAAAATATGAGGTGCTAAGTCTCTACTACCCCCACCCTGTGCAGAAGATTCCAACACAGCTTATAGAATGTGGCGAGATTGGCATTATCTCTCTCGGGCTAAAAACTCTAACTGATATGGCAGTGGGCGATACGATTACTGACGCAAAGACACCAACGAGCGAAGCGATAGGTGGCTTTAGACCAGCAAAACCCTTTGTATTTGCTGGAATCTACCCCATTGAGACGGATAGATTCGAGGAGTTGCGTGAGGCGTTACATAAGCTAAAGTTAAATGATTCGGCACTTAGTTTTGAGCCTGAAACAAGCGTGGCTTTAGGCTTTGGCTTCCGCGTGGGGTTTTTGGGGCTTTTGCATATGGAGGTGGTAAAGGAGCGACTCGAGCGGGAGTTTGGGCTTTCACTCATTGCTACTGCACCAACGGTTGTGTATGAAGTGTGTCTCACAGATGGCGCAAAAGTGCTTGTGCAAAATCCAAGCGAGTTACCCGAGACACAAAAAATAGAATCTATTTTCGAACCCTATGTAAGGGCGAGTATTATCACGCCGAGCGAGTATGTGGGGAATATCATCACGCTTTTGTCAAATCGTAGGGGTGTGCAGGAGAAAATGGAATACCTCACGCAATCGCGTGTTATGCTTGTGTATGCCTTGCCGAGCAACGAGATTGTAATGGATTTTTATGATAAGCTCAAATCCTGCACGAAAGGCTATGCGAGTTTTGATTATGAGCCTATTGGGTATCGGCAGGGGGATTTGGTGCGCCTTGATATACGCGTGGCGGGAGAGGTTGTCGATGCGCTCTCCATTATTGTGGATAAGTCAAAAAGCTACGAAAAGGGTAGGGCATTGGTAGAATCTATGAAAGAAATTGTTCCGCGACAGCTTTTTGAGGTGGCAATTCAAGCGAGTGTGGGAAGCAAGATTATTGCGCGGGAAACAATCAAATCTATGGGTAAAAATGTAACCGCAAAATGCTATGGTGGGGATATAACGCGTAAGAGAAAATTGCTAGAGAAGCAAAAAGAGGGCAAAAAAAGAATGAAAGCCATAGGGCGCGTGGAGCTACCACAGGAGGCATTCCTAGCTGTGCTTAAGATTGACAGCTAGAGACAAGAAGCGCGATAATGACGCATAAGCCTAAACTCACTATTATTATGCCAACCTACAATAGGGAGGCTTATATAAGGGACGCGCTAGATTCTATTTTGATGCAAGAGTGTAGCTATTTGTATGAAATTATCATCGCCGATGACTACTCAAGCGATGATTCACTATATATTACTAAGGAGTATCAAAGTAAGCATAAGGACAAGATAAGAATCCTTACTTCTGCGCATAATCAAAAGCTTTTTAAAAATATCTCGCGCGTGTATGCGGATATAAAAAGCGAGTATTTTTGCGTTTTAGACCCTGATGATTTTTGGATAGATAGGCACAAGATTCAAAAGGCAATTGATTTTTTAGAATCTCATAAAGATTTTAGTATGTATTTTGGCAATACGGCTTACAAATACGAGGTAGAGACACATAGCCAAGACCCCGAGCAGCACTTTAGGGATTGCAAACCTCACATTACCGATTTTGCTGCACTCCTTGATAAGCGTAGAATGTTTCCGCATACTTCGAGCGTAATATATCGAAATGTCGTCTTTTGTAATGGACTGCCGCAGCAGCTTTTAAATGTGAGCGCAGACAACGAGATTACCTTTCGTGGCGATACTTTCCGCAATGTTGTGCATTTGCAAAAAGGTAAGGCGTATTATTCTGGCGAGGTAGATTCTGTGTATAGAATTGTCTCAAGCGGGATTTGGACTTCTCTTAGCGCATATGAGCGTGTTTTGATAAATGCGATGTTTTGGCGCGATATGTGGCTGTATTTTGACAAAAAATATCCGCAATTTTTGCTTTTTTCGCAAAAAGGGTATATGAGGTATAGCCCTACTCAATTTATCGCTGGGGAGGGGGAGCTAGAGATAAAAAGAAAAATATCACAATGCGAGGAGCTAGAGGCTACATATAAAAGTCATAAGCACGAGTTAGAGCAAATCGCCTTGCAAGGTGCAAATCTCAAGGATAGAATCTTTTTTACTCTGTATAGGGTTTTAGGCAAAAAACTTCGCAAGAAAGGATTTGTTAATGGTTGAAAAGGATTCTATAATGGAGGGTTGCTTGATAGTCTCTCTTACATCATATCCGCTTAGAATCCCAACTCTGCATTACACGCTTTATTCGCTTTTTACTCAAACGCTAAAACCTCATAAGATTATCCTTTGGCTCTCACGCGATGAGTTTTTATATAAAGAAAAGGATTTACCACAAAGTGTGCTAAGATTCACAAACTATGGCTTACAGATAAGGTGGTGCGAGGGGAATATCAAATCCTATAAAAAGCTTATACCTACTCTGCGAGAATATGCGGATTGTATTATCGTAACTGCAGATGATGATGTATGCTATCCACACGATTGGCTTTTGCGCCTGTATAGTGCGTATAAAACTGCGCCGCAGTATATCCACTGCCACCGTGCACATAGGATTATTTTTGATGAAAATGGCGAAATCCTGCCTTATATGAAATGGCAACTTAGAATCTCACACAAACACACTTACCCTTCATTTTTAAATTTTTTCACAGGCGTAGGCGGTGTGTTGTATCCACCTCATTGTCTTTATAACGATGTATTAAAAGAGGAGCTGTTTTTGCGCCTCGCCCCTTTACAAGATGATTTTTGGTTTTTTGCTATGGCATTATTGAATGGTGTGAAAATTAATGTGGTTAAGGATAATTACACGGAGTTTGAAAGCTATGTTGATACAAGCGTTACAGGTGCGCTGTGGTTGCAGAATGCAAAGAGTGCAAATGATGAGGTGCTCTCATTACTTTTGGCGCATTATCCGCAGTTACGAGAGAGGATTAAGGCTTGATAGTGATGAGGTTGCATTTTCTTTTGAAAGATAAGAAATTTATAGAATCTTGCTAAAATGCCGCGTAAAACAAAGCAAGAATCAAAAAAGAGGTTTGTTTATGGAGCAGATTCCATTTCTTGATGTGAGGGCGATTAATGCGCGATTTGCAGATGAGTTTGAATCTGCCTTTAGTGCGGTGCTCAAAAGTGGTTGGTATATTTTGGGGGAGCAGTATAAAGGCTTTACACGCGAGTTTAGCGCGTATTGTGGCACGAAGTATAGCGTGGGCTGTGCGAATGGCTTAGACGCATTGCGCCTTAGCATTAAGGCTTTGGGATTTGGTAGCGGCGATGAGATTATTGTCCCGGCAAATACTTACATCGCCTCAATTTTAGCCATTACCGATAATGGCTGCACGCCTGTGTTTGTCGAGCCAAAACTTACAACTTATAATATTGATGTGGATTTGATAGAGGCGCATATCACGAAACGCACGAAAGCAATACTTGTCGTTCATCTCTATGGACAGGCGGTGAATATGCAAAAGGTGTGGGATTTGGCGCGAAAATATCATTTGAAGGTGATTGAGGATTGCGCACAGGCACACGGAGCGATATATCAGGGTAAAAGAGTAGGGAATCTTGGCGATGTGGGCGCATTTTCGTTTTTTCCGGGGAAGAATCTTGGTGCGCTGGGCGATGGTGGCTGTGTAGTTACAAATGATGAGGATTTAATGTATAAAATCCACGCGCTGGGGAATTATGGCTCACATATCAAGTATGAAAATCTTTATAAGGGGCTAAATTCTCGGCTCGATGAGGTGCAGGCGGCATTTTTGCGTATTAAACTTAAAGTCCTTGATAGCGATAATCAAAGGCGATGTGAAATCGCAAAGGCTTATAGGGAGCAGATTTTTAATCCTTATATCGTGCTTCCGCAAGTGTTAAACGAGGAGGGCGCAGTGTGGCATCTCTTTATTGTAAGGAGCGAAAATCGCACAAAATTGCAGGAGCATTTAAGTGCAAATGGTATTCAAACGCTTATTCACTATCCTATACCACCGCATAAGCAAGAAGCCTACAAAGAGTATAATCATCTCTCTTTGCCTATCACAGAGCGTATTCATAAAGAGGTGCTATCCTTGCCTATAAGCCCGGTGATGAGTGAAGCGCAAGTGCAGCGAGTGATAGAATCTGTCAATGTGTTTAAGCCGTAAAAATTAAAAAAGGAGAGGGAATGGAATATAAAGTTGTGTAGATTATGGGGGGGGACTAGGCAATCAAATGTTTCAATACGCCTTTGCAAAGGCATTACAAAAACATTTGCAAATACCAATTTTGCTTGATAAAAGCTGGTATGATAAGCCAAAATACGCAAAAATGTTGAGCCTAGATATTTTTCATATGGATTTAGCCTGTGTGACAAAGGCTCAAATTATTGAAGCCCTAAAGCACCCAAACATAGCAAACCTGACAGAATCTAGGGCGTTTGAGCGCAAACCGAAAATCCTAAGGAGCATTATGAAACGACTAGGCTATGCAAAGCCGACTTTTTCCTTACCACCTTTTGATGAGTATGATGAGGAGTATCTCAAGCCAAATGATATTACTTATTTTTGTGGCTATTTTCAAAATCAGCAATATTATCAAAATATTGATGACTATATTAAAGAATCATTATCCCCCCCCCCCATTAAAAGTCTAGAAAATTTACCTAAGCTCGAGCAGATTCTAAAGAGTAAAAATAGCATTTTTATTCACATTAGGCGAGGAGATTATACAGGGCTTTCGTGGCAGCTTGATACGAGTTATTATAAAAAAAATGCGCGGTAAATTTTCTAGCAAAGATTCTATGTAGAATCGAGCAGGGGCAAGGCATTTGACATTTTTATAGGTTTTTAAAGCATATAAAATCTGTTGTCGCTTTTAGCACCATTTTTGCCATTGAGAGAAACCTGCTGTGTGGAAAAGTTTAAGAAAAAATTAAAAAATTGCTAAAATATCGCGTCTTGGGTATTTTAAATGCTTTTTTAATCTCTTAAAATATTTTTGAGATATTGAGTAGTGGCACGCCCGAAGGGAGTCGAACCCCTAACCCCCAGATCCGAAGTCTGGTGCTCTATCCAATTGAGCTACGAACGCAAAAAAATAAAAGGATTTTATGGGGTGGGTGATGGGGTTCGAACCCACGACCCTCAGAGCCACAACCTGATGCTCTAACCAGCTGAGCTACACCCACCATAAAAAAGAAGAATGGTCGGGGCGAAAGGATTCGAACCTTCGACCCCTTGGTCCCAAACCAAGTGCGCTAACCAGACTGCGCTACGCCCCGACATAAAAGCGTGTATTATAATATAACTCCTAAGGCTTTGTCAATATTTTTATATTGAATAGTTCTTGCTATCAAGATCCTAAGAATATATCAAGTGCGAAACGCAGCTTATCTGCAGAAAGATATATGCACTCTTGCTGTGGGTGCATTGAAGTATCTTGCGTATCGCCGATGAAATAGGAGTATTGGCATTTTTGAGCAAGTGCGACAAATTGCGGACCGCGGTCGTGGTAATATTGAGGAAAAATCTCTAGCACTTTGGTTTGCTCCTTGGCAAATACAAGATTTTCTAGTGCTGCTCCGTGAGGGCTTACAACATATGCTGCCTCCCTGATTGTATGTATTTGCTCTTCCACACTAAGAGAATCTGGCATAATAATTTCAAATCCATACTCCCTCATCACTTTTTCTATCTCTTGGTGATTTGTAAAATTACGATTAGAATGAGCTGGACGTGCAAGAAAGATTTTTCTTGTGGGTTTTAGTGTATGCGTGATAGAGAGTGTTTTATGAAATAGCTCCTTATGCATTGTGTAGGTAAAAAGTGGCAAAATATGTGAGCCAAAATGCGTATATTTGCGGTATTCAAGGATTTCATAGTCTGCAAGGAGTGTAGGGATAATCAATTCTTTTGCACGGATAAGTTTGCGTGTGTGTGAGGGGATAATGCGCTTTATATCGATATTAAGCAGTTGATATACTTGTTTGTGAAATGGCATTTCAAGTGGCAAAATATAGAAATCCGGCTCTTTTTTGGCAAGTTTAAGCTGATAGTATTCTGCGAGTGTTTCATTTAAGAAATGATAATAATTATTTGCCACCTCTCGTGTCAAAAGTGCGACTGAAGTATTATACCGCTTGGCAAAAAGAGATTTTGTATAAAAAGAAAACCATTGCTTTATGAGATAAATGTAACTCAGTGTGCGTTTTATGAGATAAATATAATTCTTTATGTTGCTTGTGTTAGATAGGGGAGGACTAAAGGGGTGTCTGCGGAATGGAGTGTGATCTATGAGTGCTTTTTTACTCCTAGTAAATACGATTTCTTGGTGCGTGTAGGCGTAGGCGTAAGGGAGGATTCTAACTTTACATTCAAGTGTGTGGTGCGTATAGGCACGAAAAAAGCGACTAAGTTTTCCAAAAATATCACGAAAAATGAAATATTCATCTGTGAAATTTTGCAAATTATCGTTTTCATCTTGCTCCCCCCCCCCCTCCGTTAAATGATTAGAATCTGAAAGTTTTATAATGCCTTTTTGGCTTACAAAAAGATGTTGTGATTCATATACAGGTATTTCAAGTGAGATTTCACCATTTGCGAGTGCTTGTTGGTAAGTTGTTGTTTTCATTGTTTTCCTTTTTTATTGTGAAGTGTATAGCACATTTTAAGAGCTTTTTGAGTATGCGCTGATGGGCGGCTTTATATCAAATACAATCTCAAAATTTATGAGGTGGGTAATGAGATTTAAACCTTTTTCAACCCTAAACCAAGTGATGGTATTATAATACAACGCTACTTTTTTTTCAAGGATTGCAGAGACTTAGAATGTTGCGTATGCTAGGCAACAGCTATTAAACACATTTTTTTGTAACGCAGTGCGAATGCTTACTAGGTATTTGTCTATCAAATTTGCTATAATGCACCCTCAATATGTTTTTATTAAAGGACTATAAGGATTCATTATGGAGCTAGATATAAGCTTGTATGCGCTTGGTGCTTTGGTGCTTGTAGCATTTGTAGCTGGGTGTATTGACGCAATAGCAGGTGGTGGTGGTATGATTACAATTCCCGCTCTGCTTATGGCTGGAATCCCTCCGCTTGAAGCACTTGGGACGAATAAACTTCAAAGCAGTTTTGGCAGTTTTGGTGCGAGCGTGCATTTTTATAAACGAGGGCATATTGAGCTAAAAAAATATTTCCCTTTTGTGATTGTTGTTTTTTGTGCCTCTATGCTTGGAAGTCTCTGTGTGCAGAGCTTTGAAGTTGATTTTTTGCGTAAATGTATCCCGTTTTTGCTTATCCTCTTTGCGTTCTATTTTCTTTTTTCTCCAAAAATTACGCAGGATTCACAAAACATTGTATTGATTGGGGTTTTTCCACTTGCGTTTATTCTAGGGGCGATTGGCTTTTATGATGGTTTCTTTGGTCCCGGGACAGGCTCGTTTTTTATGTTAGCACTCATCACGCTTGGTGGATTCAATTTGCTTTGCTCTCTTGCCCACGCAAAACTTTTTAATTTTGCCACAAATCTCGCCTCTGTGATTATCTTTGCACTAGGAGGGAAGATTTTGTGGATTGTGGGCTTATGTATGGCGTTGGGGCAGTTTGTGGGAGCGAATGTAGGCTCACATCTTGCCATTGGCTATGGTGTGCGTATCATTAAGCCTTTGGTGGTGATTGTATCACTTTGTGCAAGTGCGAATCTACTTTATAAAGAATATTTTTAATTCACTTTGATTTCATACTTTTGTTTTAAGATTCATAATGTCTTTCAAAGACAATTCTTTATTGAGGAGTTTATGATGAAGTGTATAAAAAGATGCGGAATGACTTTGGCTTTGCTCTGCTGTGGCGGATTATTTAGCGCACTTAGTGCAGCAGATTTTAGCAAAAAAAGTGATGATGAGTTGATTAAACTTTCAGGCAGCGTGAAGGCGGTGGATTTTCCTGACTATAAAATTGAAATTGCAAAGCGCATAAAGCAAAAGAGCGACAAAGACGCCCAGGTATTCAAGGAAGAACTTAAGGCACAATACGAGAAGGCTACCGAAAATATGAAAGTCAAGGAATTGAGAGAGTATAGAAAGGCGACAGGCGAGGCGATGAAAAAGCGTGTATCTACAATGAGCAAAAAGGAGCGAAAAGAGCTTGGATTCTGTGAGGTAAAGGACAAAAAAGATAAAAATGCGAAAAAAGGCAAAGATTGTCATAAAACTTGCAGATTCTAAAAAGTAATTGATAATGCCTCTAAGATTTTATCGTAAAACTTAGAGGTGGCTATAAATACAAAATTTTAGAATCTAAAAAAATGCAAAAATGTGTAAAATAATGTGAGCTTTCAAGCAAAAATATAAAATCTAAAAAGTGCAAAGAGGAAGGAGAAATGTCAGCTAAAATTTTGCTACTTGAAGATGACTTTGTACTATCTGAAATTCTGCTAGAATTTTTACAAGAGCAGGGCTATGAAGTAAAATTGTATGATAAT
Source organism: Helicobacter sp. MIT 03-1616 (assembly GCF_000765685.2). NCBI lineage: Bacteria > Pseudomonadati > Campylobacterota > Epsilonproteobacteria > Campylobacterales > Helicobacteraceae > Helicobacter > Helicobacter sp. MIT 03-1616. Next base: position 22,211 of record NZ_JROY02000003.1, read on the forward strand.
GCCAAAGAGGCGCAAGATGAGGCGTATGAGCAATATTTTGATTTGTGGATTTTAGATGTGAAAGTGCCCTTTGGCAATGGCTTTACTATGCTCAAGGAGCTACGGGAGTGTGGCAAGAAAACACCAGCGATTTTTATTACCTCACTTGATAGGGTAAGCGATTTGCAAAGTGGCTATCAGGCGGGTTGTGATGATTATCTCAAAAAACCCTTTGAACTCTTAGAATTGCAATATCGCATAAGCACATTACTTAAGCGCTCGTTTTCGCATACACAGCAAGACTATATCTTTTTATCAAATGGCTTCAAATTTGGCATTATCACACAATTACTCTATGATAAAGATGAAGCGATTGTTCCGCTTACGCAAAAAGAGATTCTGCTTTTATCGCTCTTATTGCAGCACAAGGGCAAATATGTGTCTCAAGAAGTGATTTTTGATACATTATGGGGGTATAATCAAAACCCTAGTGAGATGAGTCTGCGCGCATATGTGAAGAATCTGCGTAAGCTTTTGGGTAAGGATAGCATTGTGAATCAGCGCGGATACGGGTATTGTTATATCGAAAGCATAAACGAGGCACACAATGGATAATGCAAAAAAGGCGATTATTAAGATTTTGTGTTTATATCTTGGCACAAGCGGGGTGTTTCTCTGCCTTTTCTTTGGTTTTTTGTATGCAAAAGAGAGTCGGCATTTACTCGCCCAGCAGATAAGCAAATTGCGTGAAATGAGCCTTGAGGTGTATGATATTTTATACACAAATAAAGATGATTTGTCACTTGCTCTTGCTCAAATAGAATCTAATATCACCTACCCCATAGCAATTTATCATCACAAGGGGCAGGTTATCTATAATAGCCTAGAAAGCCCTTTGAGTGAAAATGAGCGTGCAGATGGTATTGCGATTCGCGGCGATAAGGTTATTATCGAGCCTTCAATGCACGAGTATTCTCCTAAGCCTTTGCATAGACAAAAGAAGCGAGATGAGACAAAAAAGCAAGGCAAAGATTCAAATAAAGTAGGTTTAGAGGATACAAAAGATAAAAATACCAAACTTCATAAGCTTTATAAGAGCCCACGTTATCAAGTTTTTATACAAGATGATAGTTTAGATTCTGATATGTTGTTTTTGCGCCTTAGACTTATTGCATATTTTCTTTTATCATTTTTTGCGATGGGAGTTATCGCTTATTTTCTCGTGCGTCTCTCGCTTAAGCCTATGCGTGAAAAAATCGATTTGCTTAATAGCTTTATCAAGGATTCTACGCACGAGATAAACACGCCTTTAAGCATTATTTTGATGAGTATAGAGACTTTACAGAGGGATAATCTCACCCAGTCGCAGATTCAAAAAATTGAACGCATTAAACTTGCCTCAAAGAGTTTAAGTCATTTGTATAAAGACTTGGTCGCGTATAATTTTCCCCACACTATTAGTGATAAAAATGAGAATCTTGCATTGCATTTGCTTTTACAGGAGCGATTAGAGTATTTTACGCCATTTTTTGAACAAAAATCCATTGTGGTGCAAAGCAGATTAGAGGAGAGATTTATCAATGCAAGTGCGGAGAAAATCACCTGCGTAGTTGATAATTTATTGCATAATGCTATTAAATACAACAAAAAAGGTGGCAAAATTCACATTGTGCTAAGGGAAGGTTTTTTAAGTATTAGTGATAGTGGCTGTGGCATAAATGAAAAAGAGTGTAAAAAGATTTTTGAACGATATGTGCGCTGCAATGACTTTCAAGGCGGCTTTGGCATAGGCTTGACGCTTATTAAGCGCATTTGTGATGAATATCATATTGATATTGAGGTGCAGAGCGAAGTAGGGGAGGGAAGCTGCTTCACACTTTTGTGGGATAATACAAAAAATCTCAAGTAATGATAATGTAAAAAAAGATAAAATACTGCTTTTTAAGGAGTGTGTATGCAAGAACCCATTGTGATGATTGAAAAAATTGTCCTCTCATCTATCTTTTTCTCGCCCGAAAAATTTGAAGAAATCACTGCTGAACTTAAAGCCGATGATTTTCTTTTGCCTGTGCATAAGGATATTTTTGATATGTGCCACTTCCTTACTAAAAACAATCTCCCTATTGATAGTGAGTTGCTCTTAAGCAAGAAGCCACCGCATAAGAAAATCACGCAAGAAGAATTGCTCGAGATTCTAGCGATCAATCCAATTGCGAATATTGAAGTTTATGTAGATGAGATAAAAGAGGCGAGTATCAAGCGTGAGCTGCATCAATTAGCGAATTTTTTGCGTGAAAAGTCGCTTGATAACAATCAAAATGTGGTGGAAATCATCAATGAGATTGAGCGTAAGCTGAATAATGTCTCTTTGGGGAAATCTCAAGAGAATATTTATGAAGCACCGATGATAGCAAATAATGTGATTAGCCATCTCACAAAGTTAAAAAATAGCGGTAATAATGTCGTGGTGGGGCTTGATACGGGCTTTAGAGAGCTTAGTCGCCTAACGACAGGATTCAATCCGGGCGATTTGATAATCATTGGTGCGCGCCCCTCAATGGGTAAGACGACTTTTGCCCTTAATATCGCCCAGCATATTTTGGATTCTCATAATGGAGTGGTGATTTTTAGTCTTGAAATGCCCTATTTACAACTCGGTATGAGAATGCTTAGTGCGAAAAGCTCAATTGCTTTGCAGAATCTCCGCACTGCAAACCTCACAAATGATGAGCTTGGTCGTTTGAGTGAAGTAGCAAATACAATGTCAAGCCAACCTCTGTATATTGTCGATACCTCGTCTTTGGGTATCGCGCAGCTCAAGGGGATTTTGCGCCGACTGAAAAAACAGCACCCTGAAATTAATGTGGCGATTATTGACTATTTGCAGCTTATGAGCGGTGGAAAGGAGCAGAATAAGCAAATAGAAATTGCTGAAATCTCGCGTGGGCTTAAGATGTTAGCGCGTGATCTTGAAATGCCAATAATAGCTCTCTCACAGCTTAATCGCCTTGTGGAAACTAGAGATGATAAACATCCTACGCTTTCGGACTTACGAGATTCGGGTGCAATAGAGCAAGATGCTGATGTGATTTTGTTTCTATATAGAGATGATATTTACAAAAAGCGCGAGGATAGGGAGCGATACGCGAGGTTAAAAAAGGAGGGCAAGGAAAAGGATTTTAAGCCCGAGCATCAAGAGCGCGAGATTGAACCTGCCGAAATTATCATTGCCAAAAACAGAAATGGAGAGGTAAAAACCATTGAGATTCAATTTAATAAACGCTTTACGCGCTTTGAGGATAAGCCGCGTGAGCCAGAATATGATACGAGCGGTGGCTCGATTAATATCGAGGATATTATCGGTTCTCCGCAAGTTGATATGCCAAATATTTTTTAATCGTGCAAGATTCTATAAAAGCTTCGCATTCTCCCTTTGATGTGGAGCTTTTTAGCACAAGGGTGCAATGGGTTGTTTTTGTGTGTGCTTGTGTGATTGTATTTGCTTTGAATTTGTGGCAGGAATACCGCGCGTATAGGGAGTTTAGCACAAAGGAAAATAAAGAAATATACGCACAAGTTATCAATCAATACACGAAGCATAAAAATGGCAAAACTTATGAGGTGCTTAAACTTAAAACAAAACAGGGTGAGATATTCTACACAACAAGCAGGGAGGATATTAAGGACTTGTCGCATAGATTTGTGAGAATTTATGGCAAGGGGCTTGAGTGCTCGTTTGTATCCTACTTGCAGCATTGTTTTTTTGTCTCTTATCGCATTTCCTTGCTGAATGAGCGGGATTATAGGGATTTTCTAAGGGAATGGATAGAAACCCAACATACTGAATCTGCTATCGCCTCTTTGTATAAAACACTTTTTATGGCAGATGCTTTGCCGAGCATTTGGCGAGACTTGAGTGCTAGGCTAGGTATTGCGCATTTAATTGCTATTAGCGGCTTTCACTTGGGGATTTTGAGCTTTGTGTTAGGGTGGATTCTTAGTAGTATTTATAGAATCTTCCACCATAGGCTAAGCTATCGTAACAAATACTTTGATGTGGGATTTATGGTGCTTGTGGGGCTTTTTGCGTATTTGTTGCTGCTTGATTTTACACCCTCGTTTTTACGCGCTTTTACAATGGCAGTGTGTGGATTTTTAGTCGTATATAGTGGGATTAAGCTTTTTAGCTTTAGACTCCTTGTTGTTGTGGTGTGCGTGTGTGTGGCATTCTTTCCACGTCTTATATTTAGTATAGGCTTTGGATTGTCTGTAAGTGGTGTGTTTTTTATCTATCTCTTTGTAAAATATGTGCGCTTAGATTCTAAAGTGCTATATGTGCTTTTATTTAATACGCTTATTTTCTTTGATATGCTCCCTTTGACACATTGGTTTTTTCCTTACTTCACTTCTTTATCTTTACTAAGTATCCCAATTAGTTTGCTTTTTGTCGTGTTTTTCCCGGCTATGTTGATAGCACATATTGTGGGAGTTGGGGCATTGTGTGATGAGTTTTTGCAGTGGGCTATGAATCTGCAAATTAATTCTATCGAATTTTATACGCCTTGGTGGTTTTTGTGTATTTTTACTTTGTGCGCAATCGGGGCAATTTATACAAAAAGGTTGTATTACACACTTCATTTGCTCGCGCTTTTGTTTTTTGGTTATATGGTTTATAAAAGCGTATAAGTAAGGATTGCCTTTTAATCGTGTTTGTCGAGTACATAAACAAGTGCTACGATATTTTGAAAACTTTACTGGTATCTAGGGGGCTAAAGCCCCATGATGAGGATTATTTTACCTCAAAATGCACCGGGTCAGGCACGAGAGCCTTGAAATTTGGTAAATCTCTACTTGCCTCTGTGCGAGATTTATAAGGACCAATGAGATACTTTGTAGTGGCTTGTCCATTTGTTGAAGTCCCCATATACACGCGATAGCTATAATTGCTAATTTGCTTTAAAAACTCTGCATTCGGCTTATTTGTGAAAGATCCCACTTGTAAATAGAATCCTTTCTCTGCGATTTGTCCATTTTTTGATGTATCCATTTGTGGCGTGGAGACATCACTAAATATACTTGCGATATTGTTAGGATCGCTTTGGGTTGCTTGTGCGGGTTTAAGCGGTGTGGCTGTGGTAGGCGTAGTAGTCGGCTTAGTTGTTGCTGGTTTTGGCGCAGCTGTTTGAGCCGGTTTTGTAGGTTCTTTTGTCGTGTTTGTAGTAGCTGTCATATTTGCAGGTTTTACAGGCTTTGCGGGTTGGGTTTGCGTGGGCTGTGAAACCGGTTTGCTAGGAAGCACAGGCTGTTGAGTTGGTTTGTTCTCGACAATTGGTTGTCTTGGTGGTGTAGGCTCTTGGGTTGTTGTAGATTGTGCCACTTGATTATTTTCTGCGCGGTTACGAATATCCTCTAATACTTGTTGAAATGGATCTTTCTCTGTTTCTTTGGTCTCAAGTGGAATCTGCACGAATGGATCTGATGGCTCTAAAGGAGTTAAACCACTATTGGCAGCCATTTGGCGTTCGCTTAGCTCCTCTTCATCACGTGTAACGACAAAAACAACCGCAATCAAAATAAATAAAAAGATGAGTGCCATTGCAATCATCATCATCAATCTTTTTGTGCGGTTTTGCTTTTGCAAGTCATCATCGTTGATTAAAATATCATTTAGTTCTCGTTTTGTTTCCATTATTGCTCCTTAATTTTATATTGGTAGGCTTACATATGCCTTGCCCACGCTGCTCCACGCTCTTTGGCATACACATCATAGGGTAGGACTAGAATATTGAAGTTTGCAGGCACCTCATCACTTGGAAAGATTTTCCATTCTTTTGGGCAGTGTTGCGCTAACTTAAGAGAGAGAGTTTTGGCTAGTCGCTTTCCCTCATTGATTTCTGTGTGTCCCTTATGCACATAGAGGTGCAAATGCCCGGGTGTCTTGGAACGAAACGCGGTAAAGTTCAAGAAGCCCTCCTCACGCAAGAGTAACTGCGCACGGTGGTAGAATCTCTCTGGATTGCGCCCATTATAATCAAATACGATATTTTCCACTTTCGCCCCTTTGGCAAGTAGGAGTGAGTGTGCAAGGACGATTTCTTTTTTAAAATGTTTGCTAATAAGCATTGAAGTAAGCATCGCATCGACTCTTTCATATTTGTCATACAAAATCCGTCCCATATGATTGACTTTTGTCCCCAAGCCATTGACACGTTTATAGTAATGTGATGTGTCCATTTTGATGAGTTTAAGATCCATCTCTGTCACGACTTCCCCTCCTGCTAAAAAATTGGTTTATCATAGATTCTAAAACTTTTTGAAAAATCTTTGATTTGAGTTTTAATCTTGGCTTGCAAGTCTGTATTGTGAATATCATCAAGGATATCCGCAATTTTTTCTGCAATCCACTCAAACTCTTTTTCTTTCATACCTCGCGCACTCAAAGCCGGCGAACCGATTCTAATACCGCTTGTTACAAAAGGTGAGCGAGTTTCGCCCGGCACGGTGTTTTTATTGACGGTGATTCCGGCATTACCCAAAGCCAAATCCGCCTCTTTACCACTAAAATCGTTGTTTAAGAAACTCATAAGCACCAAGTGATTGTCGCTCCCACCACTCACAAGGTTATAATTGCGCTTTACAAGCACTTTTGCAAGGGCTTGAATATTTGCTTTGACTTGTTTTGCGTATGTTTTCCACTCTGGCTTTAGATTCTCTTTGAAACCTACTGCTTTGCCGGCAATCACGTGCATAAGCGGTCCCCCTTGGATACCGGGAAACACAGCTTTATTGATTTTTGCGCTTAACTCCTCATCGTTTGTGAGTATCATACCACCCCTTGGTCCGCGTAAAGTTTTGTGTGTAGTTGTCGTAACGACGTGGCAATGTGGAAACGGATTGGGATATTCTCCAGCGACGACAAGCCCGGCTACGTGCGCTACATCACCCATAAGTAAAGCTCCTACTGAATCTGCGATCTCGCGCAATTTTTTGAAATCAAGCTCTCGCGTATAGGCTGAAAATCCACATACAAGGATATTTGGCTTGACAACTTGTGCTTGAAGCGCAAGTTTATCATAGTCGATATAGCCATTGAGTTCCACACCATAAAAGAAGCTTTGGTAAAGCTGTCCTGAAGTGCTGACTTTTGCGCCGTGCGTGAGGTGTCCGCCGTGGCTTAGATCCATACCGAGTATTTTATCGTAAGGTTTAAGGAGGGCAGCATAGACTGCTGCATTGGCTTGTGAGCCTGAATGCGGTTGCACATTAGCAAAATTTGCCCCAAAAAGCCTTTTTGCTCTCTCAATGGCAATTTCCTCGATTTTATCCACAAATTCGCACCCACCATAATAGCGCTTGAAAGGGTAGCCTTCAGCATATTTATTTGTCAAAACGCTTCCCATAGCCTCCATAACGCTAGGAAATGTGAAATTTTCACTCGCTATCATCTCTAAATGCTCGTTTTGCCGCTCTAGCTCTTTCTCTATGAGTTCAAAAATCTCACTATCCTGCTCTTTAATGATGTAACTCATCTACCCTCCTTGTTTGGTTGCGTTTTCGCCTGAATCTTGAAAATGTATTGTATCAAAATTTGTTTTAGTTAGCTTTAATGCAGGAAATAAAATTACATCTTTAATTGTTTTTGCATTACTTAAAAGCATTACTAAGCGATCAATTCCTATGCCCTCGCCCGCGGTGGGTGGCATTCCGTGAGCAAGCGCCCACACATAGTCTTCATCCATATATTGTGCTTCCTCATCGCCTGCGTCTTTTGCTTTTACCTGTTCTTTAAATCTTTCAAATTGGTCTAGTGGGTCGTTGAGTTCGCTAAAGCCATTGGCAATCTCCCGCCCACCGATAAAAAGCTCGAATCTATCGGCGATATTAGAATCTCTATCATTGCGCCTTGCGAGTGGGCTAATCTCAATGGGATATTGCGTAATAAAAGTTGGATTGATGAGTTTATGCTCAACAAATTCATCAAATGCCTCGCCCAAAAGCTTACCATAGGGCATTTGGCTATCGACTTTGAGATGTTTTTCTTGCAAAAGGTTAAGGAGCGCATTTTTATCATTTATAAGTTCTTTATCGAGTCCGCCGATTTGCACCAAAGCGTCCTTGTAGCTAATAATGCTCCACTTGTTAAAGTCTATCTCGTGGTCATTAAAATATAGAATCTTGGGGAGATGAAGAGATTCTAAAATAAAGCTAAAAAGCTCCTGTGTGAGAGTGATTAAGTCCTCGTATGTTTTATATGCCCAATAGAATTCAATCATACTAAATTCTGGATTATGTGAGTGGTCCATTCCTTCATTGCGGAAGTTACGATTGAGTTCAAAAACCGCTTCAAATCCTCCCACGATAAGCCGCTTTAAATAAAGCTCTGGTGCGATACGTAAATATCTGTCGGCATTCAGGGCATTGTGATGAGTAATAAAAGGTTTTGCATTCGCGCCACCGGGGATTGGGTGGAGCATAGGTGTTTCGACTTCTAAAAAGCTTTTTTGCTCAAAAAATCTCCGCACACACGAGATAATCTTGCTCCGCATTTTGAAAAGCTCTTTTACTTCTTCATTGACGATTAAATCTACATATCGTTGGCGATAACGTAGCTCTACATCGCTTAGTCCGTGGAATTTTTCAGGTAATGGCACGATGCTTTTTGTGAGTATGCTAAAGCTTTGTGCGTGAATGCTTAACTCGCCCGTTTTGGTTACAAAAGCAAAGCCCTTAACATTGATAATATCCCCCACTTCAAGGATTTTTTTGATATATGAAAAGTTCTCGTCGACATCATTTTTTGATATGTATGCTTGAAGTATCGCACTCTCATCTTGAATCTTAATAAAACACGCTTTTCCCATAAGGCGGATAAATCTCACGCGCCCAACTATGCTTTCCGTCTGACTCTCTAGTGGATTTTCTGTATTTTGAGAATGTGCGGTAGGGTTTGGTTGTGAATCTGGCGCAGCAGATTCTAAAAGATATGTGTATTTATCTAAAAACGCGTGATTGCTTAATGTGCGTGAAAGCTCATTGCTGTAAGGGTTTAACCCTAAATCCTGCATAAGTTGCATTTTTTTGATACGTTGCTGGACATAAAAATTTGAAAACATAGCTTTAAGTAACCTTTAATGAGAATTTATCTGCTCTTGCAGATTTTGTGCGCCCTCTTTTATTTCCTGTGTGATGTTTTTCGCCTCATTTTTTACATTCTCTATTGGCTCTTTTACTTTATCGATTTGTTCGTTAATGGTTGCTTCTATATTCTTTTGTGGAGATTGTAAATTCTTTGCTACCTCTTGCACTTCATCAAGATTCATAATATGCACAGCGAGATTCTTCATTAGGGGAAAAATGGAGCTATTTTGCTCAATATTTTGGGAAAAGTTTTTGAGCCAACCAATCTGTGAGATACCAAAGACAACGATAGAGAGGAGCAAAAACGCCTTACAGAATCCAAAAGCCAAGCCAAAAGCCCTATCAAGCACGGCTAGAGGCGTGAAGTGTAGCACACGAAATATGATTTCGCCCACAAGCAAAAATACAGACCAAATGAGCGTGATGAGAATAACAAAGCCGACAAGGGCATTTAGATCTGTGGAGTTGAAATCATAGATTGTATGAGCAAACCACTCGCCCGCATCTGTATAGAATCTTGAAGCAAAAAATATCCCAAGCAAGATGCCTAAAAAACTAGCCAACCCTCTAATAATGCCCTGCCAAATGCCCTTGATAGAGAGCAAAATAAGCAAAACTAAAATTCCTATGTCAATATAGCTTAATGTATCCATTGTGATAATCCTTTTTGTTGCATTCTCTTTTTTTTGTCTTTGGTAGATGAGAGAGACAAGAGGCAAAAAAATGCAGTAATATTAAACGATTTTGCCTTATTTTGCAAGAGTTTTAGCTTATTTTTTGGTAAGGTATTTTAGAATCCCCCGTTTTTTGCTGTAAAATATTTTCACAGAACCTAAGATTCTATATAAAGCAAAGTGTAAGGAATGTAGCGTAATGAGTATGTTTAGAACCTTTAAAATGCAATTAAAAAGTTTTAGCGATCTTGTAGCGTTTGAACATACGATTTTTTCAAGTAGTTTTATTCTTATCGCAATGGTCGTGGCAAGTATGCAAATGTATGGGATTCCGTGGTGCGGGTGGGGGACACTCCTGCTGTGTACTTTGGCACTTATTAGTGCGAGAAATTTTGCTATGGGGTTTAATCGCCTCAAAGATAGGGATATTGATATCTTAAACGCACGCACAAAGGCTCGTCCTAGCGTTGATGGGCGCATTAGTTTAGCGTGGCTCATTATCTTTAATGTCTTTAACGCACTCCTTTTTGTGTGTGTTTCTTATTTTATCAACAATCTTGCATTTTACCTTTGTGTGCCATTTTTAGCAATTTTGGCATTTTATTCTTATACCAAACGTTTTAGTGCCATAGCGCATTGGGTGCTTGGCGTGTGCTTAGGATTAGCCCCCATTGCTGGAGTCATTGCGATTATGGGTGAGATTACACTTTGGAGTGTGCTTTTATCTGCTGGTGTGCTTTTTTGGGTGGCTGGATTTGATTTACTTTATTCATTACAGGATATGGAATTTGATAAGGCAAATGATCTCCATTCAATCCCTGCGTATTTTGGTGTAAGGGTTACCTTGTGGATTTCAAGATGCTGTCATTTATTTGCAGTGGGATTTTGGGCAGGTTTTGTATATGTGGCAGAGCTTCATATCATTGCGCAAATTGGCGTTTGTCTCGCTGCTATGATTCTATGCTATGAGCAGTATTTAGTGAGTGTGCATTTGAAAAATATCCCTAAAGCTTTCTTTGTAACTAATGGTTATTTGGGTATTATGCTCTTTTTATGTATTTTGGCAGATTCAATAGGGGTTGTGTATGGATATTAAGGGCATTTTGGAGCAATGCGGGATTTACACACGTATCGTGCCCTGTGAGCTTGAAGTGGCGTTTTCAAAAATAGATGAAAGCAACAAAATGGCTTGTGATAGAGAGTTTGTCGCACTTTCGCAGTATCGCTATGGTTCTATAATGCAATGGCTTAATAAAAATAAATCAAAAAATCGCACACAAGATACTGATGAAGTGCTGCTCGAGCTACTTGTAGAGCTATATCAAAAGGTTGAAAATATCGAGCAGATGTTGCGTAATAAAACAACGCAGTATTTACCGCTGGATTTTGGGGGTGTAGCGGATTTTGTGGGGCATAGTGTGCTGTGTATGCCTCAAGATGTATTTGAGGAGGGGGCAGAGTATTATATGCGTATATTTTTGCCTGTCTTCCCGCAACGATATATTGGTATTTTTGGTAGTGCGATTCATAATAGAATCATAAAATTTGAACGTATGCACTACAATGATACGGGGGATTTTGATAATTTTGTAGCACAAATGGAGCGTTTATCTATCCTCAATGCTAAAAAAATATACACAACAGAGGAGTGAGGGAATGTTTGGAATTTCAATGAGTAGTATCAGTATGATTGTGGGGCTTATATCGCTTGGTATCGTCTGCTTGGCGGCATTTTTCAACTACACACGCAATTTTGATGTGAGTAAGAGGATTAGACGCATTGAAAAGGGTATGGAGGATATTAATAACGAAATTTTTAAGATTCACAAATGGATTAAGGATAGTGAGCTTGAAAATCAGCTTAGCACTACCGCCTTGCATAATAAAATTAAAACAGAAAGCATTGATGTAGTGAATAATGCGCTTGTTAATGTATATCGTCAAGTGGAGATTCTAGAGGCACAGGTCAATAAAGAGCGCGACTATATAGAGGAAAAAATAGTTAGCATTGAGGAGAAAATACGAGAGTTTGGCTACTTTTCAGGCTCAAGCGCAACAAATATTGATGAGAAACGTATTATTGGTATGTTTCGTGATGGTTGGAGCATTGATGCGATTGCAAAAGAAATGCGCTTAAGCAAGGGTGAGATAGAATTTACGCTTAAACTTGCAGATATTAAAGAATAGCTTAAGGAGGAGAAAATGGAAAAATCAATTTATGCAAGACGAGTAGAACTTCTACAAGAATCTACGACAATCGCTATTAGCACACTTGCACGTGAACTAAAGGCATCAGGTAAAGATGTGCTAAGTTTTTCGGCAGGTGAGCCAGACTTTGATACGCCAGAGGTGATAAAAAATGAGGCGATTAGAGCATTAAAGAGTGGATTCACAAAATACACTGCCGTGGCGGGGATTCCGGAGTTGCGTGAGGCGATTAAAGAAAAGCTAATGCGTGAAAATAATCTATCCTACGAAACGAGTGAAATACTTGTGAGTAATGGTGCAAAACACTCGCTTTTTAATGTATTTCAGGCATTAGTAGATAATGGTGATGAGGTGATTATCCCCTCTCCGTATTGGGTAACTTACCCCGAGCTTGTAACTTTTAGTGGTGGGAAGCCTCTCATTGTGCAAACAACGCAAAAAAATGATTTTAAAATCACACCAAAACAACTCCAAAATGCTATAACTGATAAAACAAAAATGTTTGTGCTCAATACACCCTCAAACCCTAGTGGTATGGTCTATACCAAAGATGAGCTAAAGGAATTGGCGGAGGTGCTTAAAGGCACAAATGTGTGGGTGGTGAGTGATGAAATGTATGAAAAGCTCGTGTATGGAGTGGAGTTTGCCTCTGCGGCTGCGATTAGCGAAGATATGAATAAGCGCACGATTACCATTAATGGTTTAAGTAAGTCTGTGGCGATGACAGGGTGGCGCATAGGCTATCTTGCTTGTAAGGATAAAAAGCTTATCAAGCTTATGGATAATCTCCAAAGTCAATGCACTTCTAATATTAACTCTATCACACAAAAGGCGGCGATTCTAGCCCTCAAAGGCGAGGCAGACGCTGATATAGAGGATATGCGCAAGGCATTTGAAGAGCGTATGAATTTTGTCGTAGATTCTATTAATAATATACAGAATCTTAGCGCACTTAAGCCTCAAGGTGCATTTTATCTCTTTATCAATATTTCTGCATTGCCCAAATATGGCAAAGATTCTATGAATTTCTGTAAGGCTTTATTGCAAGAGCAGGGTGTAGCACTCGTGCCGGGCTCGGCTTTTGGTATGGAAGGATTTGCGCGTTTATCTTTTGCGTGTTCTCTCGAGCAGCTCAAAGAGGGAGTGGAGCGCATTTCACACTTTGTAAAATCACTTTTATAAGTATTTTTAAGTGCGACAATATAAAAAACATATCGTTTTTGCCCTGCTTTTATGCCTGTGTGCTACTTGGAGCATTCTTAGCGATAAGTCGCCTAGTGGGTTTATTGATTTGTCGCGCTATAATCTTATAATACCGCAAGATAGACTAAATGAAGCAGATTCTATTACTTATTTTGATGTGCTAAATGCACAGCCTCAAGCACACGCGAGTGCGATAGTGAATGTCTCGCAAGTGAGTGATGCAGACTTTATGCTTTTGTATTTTGCCGGGAGTAGGGAGGGTGCGCGAGATGTAGGGATTTACCAAAGTTTTTTTTATATGGATAAAAATGACTCAAGCATAGAATCTCGTAAGAATGCAGATTCTCAATCCCTCTCAATCCCACATACTGAAAATACAGATTCTGTTGCTGCGAGTTGGCACTTAGATTCTAAATCAGTGGGGCATTGGAGTGAGCCGCAGCTCCTGCTAAGCGCGCCTATGCTTTCGAACCTAAGCGGAAAGTTTATCAAAAAACTAGGCAATCCCGTAAGCTTTGTAGATACGCAGGGCAGGGTGCATTTATTTGTCGTGGGCGTGAGTATGGGTGGCTGGGCGACAAGCAAAATCTATTGGTTGCAATTAGAATCTACTCCTTATAATGGCGTAGATTCACACATTAAGATTTCACAGAGCAAAGCCTTGCACGATGTAGATTCTAAAACTCATATAGATTTGAATCTTCACTCACAAAAAGCCTCGCAACATAACAACTTGCGCCATTTGCGTTATATCAAAGAGCTACATTTAAGCCCATTTTTGAATTTCTCTCATCTCGTGCGCACACCACCTATGCTTAAAAGTGATGGGGGATTTATCCTGCCAATCTATCACGAGCTATTAAGCAAATATCCACTCTTGCTTGATTTTAGCTCAGCACTCACGCTTCAATCTTCTATGCGCCCTACCTATCTTCAATCACAGCTTCAGCCAAGCTTTGTGCCGCTAGATTTACATTCAAGCGTTGGTGTTTATCGCAATCACAAAGCCTATGAAAATACACTTTTTGTGAGCGAATGTGGTGTAAAGTGTGCGGAGGCAAAGCCGAGCAATCTCAAAAATTATGATTCCTCCTCTGTGCTTTTTAATGCACTTGATTCGGTGTTTTTGCTTCATAATCAGCCAAATGTGCAGGGGGGTAATAATCGCGCAGAGCTGTGGCTATATGAACTTAAAAAAGAAAGTCTGTTAGATGCTAAAATTATCTTTGTGCCCGTGCTTTTGCTCGATACTCTACCTCAAAATGAAGTCTCCTATCCTAGCGTGGCTATCAATGACGAGTTTGTGCATATTGCTTATACCTATGGGCGCAAACACATAAGAAGTGCGCTGTTGCCAAAATCTGTGCTTAAAACTCTTTCATTTCAAAGTGCGCTCGAGCAGTGGGATATGGATAAGATTCACAAAATGCGTGTTAATCGTAAAATACAAGAGAATCTGTATAGAATCGATAATATGCAGAATGAAATTCAACGCGAGCTTTACAGGGCAAAAGAGTATTTACTTGAGATGCAAGATGGCAAGATTCACACAGATAATACGAGTAGTGCTGATGAATTAAATGAGCTAAATATAGATTCAAAATCTCACACAGGATTTGAAACGAGCTTTTTGCACGATACAAGTTTTGTGTGTAGGAGTTGTGCGTGAGTATAGTAGCAGCATTAATGATAAATATCATCGCTCTAGGTGCTATCGTGGCAATGTTCCAAAAGTGCAAAATGAGCTTTATTTTTGCGATTTCAATAATATGGCTTTTCGTTTTTAATATGCCAATTTTTGAATGGAGCTTGTGTGCGTATGCTTATGCACTTTTTGATATGCCAAGTATGATTCTTGTCTCTTTGTGCGCTGCGTGGCTCGTGCGCTTTGTCTTTTTACGGATTCTAATCTCTAAAGATTCTGCAATACACCAAGATTCGTATCTTTTGAGCCTGTATAATGCTATGCAAAGAATCTTCCCGCCAAGCATTCAATATATATGGATTTTTATGGGTGCAATAATTTATGCAGACTTTACCTATGGTTTTATTGATATTTACCATTTAGAGTTTAAAATTCACCTTTTTTTATTTCTTGTGCTAACACTTGTGTGCTACCTTTTGTGTGCGTCTATGGGCTATATAATGCTATTTGTGCTTGCTACTTATAGTTTGGGGATTTTAGGGGATATTGCTCTTATAAATTATATCTTAGACCCATTTTTGTTCGTGGGCTGTATAGCGGCGCTTCTATGTCGGGCGAGCGGGGTATTGGTTAGAAAAATTTAAGGGGGTTTAATGGAAGCAAAGTGGTTTGAAAAGCTGCTTGTGAAGTCAATCATTTTTAGTTTATTTTTGTTTGTGCTGTTTTTTGTGATGAAGCTGTTTTTTGTCCTCTATATCGGCGTGTATCATAATGCTATAGGCGAGGGGGTGGGCTTTGGCGAATATATCGATACTTTTATTAATGGGCTGCGCTATGATTCAAGGAGTATCGCGGCTTTTAGTATTGCGTATTTTCTTCTTGGAATCTTATTTTTTTGGACAAGGGCGCGGTGGTTTGTGCTACTTTTTTATGCGATTTGTGTCGTGCTTTTGACGCTTTTTGTGGGGATAAGCGAAGTTGTCTTTTATCAAATTTTTGATGATGTTTTTAATGTGAATTTGCTTGGCTTAATCTTTGATGATAGAAAGGCAATTTTTCATACCGGCATAAGCGGACAATACAATATTACTTCAAAAGTGATTTTATGGCTTGTGTTCGCCGCGATTTTCATATATTTTTATGTGAGGATTTTTGGCAAGGTTACGCGTGAGTATGGCTATGACCCCTTAAGCTCCATTCACTCGCGTTCCACACGCAAAGAATCTACTATCGCCACCATATTTTTATTTGTCATTTTTGCACTTTTGATGATGTTTTCTATCAACTCTGCCTTTAGTTTCAAGGGTGCTAGTTTAGACCAAGTGATTAAGCCAGTGGAAGATTCATTTTTGCGTAAAATCTCACCCGGTGCATTTCGCAATCTCTACCTTGTATATAGAGGCTACGCGAGAATCTTAAACTCTCACTTTAGCGACTACACCTCGCAAAGTCCGCTTGAAGTCGTGCGAGAATATTTTGAGCTTGATGACAAAAAAGAATCCTATGATTTAAAAGAATTATTGGCAAAAAAAGTAACAAATATGAGTGAAAAGAAAATCGACCATATATTCTATATAGTGGCTGAATCATTGAGTGAGTGGCATTTTGATAAAGAATTTGACGATATTCATCTCACCTCTGGGTTGAAGTCTTTACTTAATGATGAGCACGGGGTAAAAATTGGTGTATTTTTGCAAAATGCAGGTTCGACAATCAAAAGCCTCGATGTGCAACTCACGGGATTATTTCAAACAGAAATACCGGTAAATTCTATTTTAGGCACTCTGCAGCCCTTTATGACTGCACCGGGTGTGATTATGAAAGATTTAGGTTATAGGACAAATTTTTACTATGGTGGCAGCGGTATTTGGCAAAAGCTTGACCAATACACTGCGACACAGGGCTTTGATAATATGTTTTATAACACTAATGTTATAAATAATGCAAAACTTAATGACTACTCTGCGCCTTATGAGGGATTATGGGGTGCGTATGATCATTATCTTTACACTTTTGTGCGTGATGAGGTTTTTAAATATAGAGGTATGCCTAGCTTTAATATGATTTTGACAACTTCAAATCACCCGCCCTATGATGTGCCACTCGAGCAGTTTGATGTTCCACTTGATGAGATTAGACAATTTCTCGCAAAGCAGAATTACAATAAGCAAGATGCGCGGCTTTTCGGGCATATTTGGTATCAAGATAAGCAGATTTTACATTTTATACAGGAAATATCACGTGTGTTGCCAGATTCTATTTTTATCATCACAGGCGATCATTACGATAGGGAATATCCAAAAACAGCTTCGCATAAGGTAAGCAATACAATCCCGCTTATCATCTATTCGCCGGTGCTTGAGATTACCAAAAATACAAATATCGGCTCACATATTGATATTACACCAAGTATTTTGGAGCTCATAGCACCGCATAATTACACATATCATAGCTTTGGCACACCACTTGTGAGTAATAATAATATTATCGCATTGAGTGAGAAAAATACCGCGCAGGGTTATTTTGCAGTCGCCACAGATAGATATATTTACACGAAAGATGATGTGATAGAGTATTTTCACAGCGTGGCGACTTATGAGGACGATAAACAAAATGCGCAAAATCTCTACAAGAGGGCGCAACAAGCCACTGCACTAAGTTGGTGGATTCTAAAAAATGGATATGTGATTAAAGATAGTGAGTAACAATCGTTTTTGTGCGCGGAAGTTTTAGTAAGTGATAAGATTCTAATATATTAGGGTAAAGTGTGCTTTTACGCGAAAGTAGTGATGGGAGTTTAAGTGCGTATAATGCACTTTTTGATGAATGTTATCATAGCCTGAAAGATGGCGCACTCAATGAGACTTTGCATAAGCATATTTATCCCTCCTTGGCGCATTTGACTTCTATAAACACCACAAATGCTATTTTAGAATCTAGCATTGCCAACATAATAAAGAAAGAGGATTTTCCTAGTGCGCTGCCACAGCATATTTACGCACTAGATATATGCTTTGGGCTAGGATACAATAGCTTCGCGCTCCTTGCAACATTAGCCACAATGGGCTATGAGGGCGAGATAAGTATTTACTCGCCAGAGCAGGATTATAATATTTTTGACAACTTGCTTGATTTTACATATCCACCTTTTTTGAGTGCGTATCAAAAGCCCATAAATGAACTACTAAGATTCTGTGCTGCTACGCCAAATTCTTGCGTGTGCGTCAAAAGTATGGCATTTCATACGCTAAAGCTTAATTTTTATATATATAGGGGCGATGCCCTTGCTATGTTGGCTCTGCTCCCAAAAGATTATTTTTATATCATCTATCAAGACGCCTTTAGCCCGAAGAAAAATCCCGCTTTGTGGAGTGAGGCATATTTTCGCACACTTTTTACACTACTTGATTCTCAAGGCATTATTACAACTTATTCCCAAAGCTCTGCTATTGTGAAAAACGCTATAAACGCGGGGTTTAAAGTGTATAACTATGAAAGCAGTCTCGTGCGCCCAAGCACACTAATGGGTAAAAATGCGCTCACACTTAATGATATTAAGCAAAGATTTAAAAAATAGAATCTTGCCATAACACAATGTTTGAAATAGTAGAATTTAATCACCTAGCCTTAAGTATATCCGCCATAACACCTAAAGTAATGCAAATTACATATTAATAAAAACTCATAGCATTTTCACTTGCGAAAAAGCGCACTCTTTTTGCGCCCAGCTTTGCGCAGGATTTGGCTGTATCGCTATCGTTTATGATACCCTGCTCTTGCACTTCACAGAGGAAATCTTGAATCACATTGCGATTAATAAAGACAGGTAAATGTCCATTGCCTACCCTGCTCATTATCCCCAAAAACACATTCTTTTTATCGTAAAATGCCCTTCCATAAGTGAATTCCTCATAAGAATCCCGCTCCATTTCAAAACCATACACATTTTCTTTTTTTTGCATATAGTCATAATAGGTAGCAAATTTTTCAAGCTTTAAGCTTTGAGCGACAAACAAATACGCATTATTAAGATATGGGTAAAAAGCCTCTGTATGTTTAGCCACAATGGCATTTGAGGCAAACACATCAATGCCAAATCGCTTATAGATTCTATCTTGGTAATAGCTTTTTTGTTCGCGCATTTGACAGGAGCTATCCACATAGTCGGTAACCTTAAGTAGCGCAAGTCCTGAATCTAAATCAAGTGCTTTAATGCTTAAACTCGCCACACACATCATATTTGCGTTTAAATCATCTTGCATTTTCGCATAAATCTTTTTAGGCACAATCCTACCATTATATATCACATCAGCAGAAGTAATATATAATCCATTGCGTAAGAGTGTCCCAAGCCCCTTTCTAAATGAGCCATCAAAAAAAGAAGTTTCAATAATTGCAGTAGAATAAATCCATTGGGGTTGAGAGGGTAACTTCATATCTCTAGGGTCAATCTTTGACTCTCCCGCGTTTGTGTTACTTGCATTTTTTTGTGTGCTAGATTCTGTTTTAGAATCTGCATTTGGAGACTTGATGTCTGCAAAAAGCTTTTGCGGACTTTCATAGCCCTCCATCACTGCATCTACTGAATCTTCAGAGGCATTAAGCAGGGCTACACACGCGCACATCATACACGCACATATATAAAAAATACCCTGAAAAACATCTCGCCTTAGCACTCTGTATCCCTTCTATTCAAAAATGATTAAGTTAATATCGGTAGAATCCGCACATTTTTTATGCTTTTTTAAGGTAACTCATACGACATAAAGGAGAAAAAATGCGAGAGGAATTAAAGGTATATGAGATTAATCAAGATGAGTTAGAAAAACTCAATTACGCTCTTATAGAAGTATGCAAACCAAGCGGAGAATCGCTTGGCACAATGACTTGCAAACTTTTCAAAGAAGCACCACAGGCTGTTACAAATTTTGCCACTTTAGCCCAAAGCGGATTTTATAATAATCTTGCCTTTCATCGTGTGATACCTCACTTTGTCGCTCAAGGTGGTTGTCCTATTGGTAATGGCACAGGAGGTCCGGGCTATCGTATTAAGTGCGAACTAAGCGATAATCCCCACAAACACACGAGAGGTGCGCTTTCTATGGCTCACGCTGGGCGGGATACAGGCGGGAGTCAATTTTTTATCTGTTTTGCCCCACAACCCCATCTTGATGGAGAACACACGGTTTTTGGTAGGATTGAGATAAAAGATAAAAAAAGCCTTGCTGTGTTAGATTCTATTAGTCAAGGCAATGTGATAAAAACAATTACCATTTGCGAAACACTCCCCGAATCTTAGGCAGTAGCACGATGAAGCATTTACTCCCTCTCACACTTATTTCTAGTCTGCGATTTTTTGGGCTTTTTATTGTTTTGCCTATCATTGGGCTTTATACCGATGAATTTCACACGAGCGCATTTCTTGCTGGTTTGGCTGCGGGTGGTTATGCGATGACACAAATCATCTTTCAAACGCCCTTTGGCATTTTAAGCGACAAATATAATCGCAAACATATCGTTGGCATTGGGCTATTGATTTTTTTACTTGGTTCTTTAGTTTGCGCGTTTTCTACAAATATTACTATGCTTATCATCGGGCGATTTTTGCAAGGGGCTGGGGCGATTGGTGGGGTGGTAAGCGCACAGATTGCCGATTTAGTGCGTGAGGAGCAGAGAAATAAGGCTATGGCAGTAATGGGGGCAGGGATATTTATAAGCTTTATCCTCGCTATGTTTTTAAGCCCCGTAGTTGCTAGTTATTTTGGGCTCAATACCCTATTTTTTATCACAAGCGCACTTTGTGTTGTCTCTATTATCATTTTATATACAAGTGTCCCGGACACGCCGCGTGTGCAGTATCAATTTAATGATAGCAGTATGCAGCAGATTCTCACAAATAAGAATCTGCTTATTATGAATCTAAGCGCGTTGTTGCAAAAATTTTTGATGATTTTTGCCTTTATATGCGTGAGTATCACGCTCACTCATCATTTTGATTTGGACGAATCTCAATTATGGTATATCTATGTCCCTGCTGCACTCGCTGGGGTTTTTGCTATGGGTCCCTCATCAATTTTTGCGCAAAAAAAGGGACAATTTAAATCCGTAATGCTCTTTGGTATTATCGCCTTTGTTATCTCGTATTTTCTTATGGCGTATGCGGTGAGTAGCAATACACTTATACTTTTTGGTGTGGCAGTGCTTCTTTTTTTTGTAGGCTTTGCGATACACGAGCCTATTATGCAGTCTTTGGCTAGTCGCTACCCAAAGGCACATCAAAAAGGTGCAGCACTTGGTGTTTTTACCACGCTTGGATATGTGGGAAGCGCACTTGGTGGAGCCTGTGGCGGGTGGCTCTATGACAAAATTGGGCTTTTTAGCCTCTCAATCATTATTGCGCTCGTGTGTGTTGTATGGGCATTGCTATTGATAATATTTTTACAGAATCCAAAAAATCACAAGAATATTTATCTGTCGTTAGAAGAAGTGGATTTATCGTGCCTTAAGTTACTCGATAATCAACCCGGTTTGATTGAATGGTATATCAACCAAACCGAAAATGTTGCCATTATCAAATATGATGACACACTGATTCAAAAAGAGCAGATTCTATCTGTCTTGCACAAGGGGTAAATATGGAACTATACGAAAAAATCATCATTGCCTCTGCAATGGGGCTATACTTATGCTTTTTAATCTATCAAAATAGAGATTACTTCACGCGTTCGCGAAAAGGCGATCATTCAAAGAATGGAAGTTGGGTTTTAGATGATGGAGAGACGATTATAAAAAGAGGTAATACAGACACCGATAAAGCAAATGACACACAAGAAGACAATGACAAGTATGAAACAATAAGAATAGAAACACAAGATGGGAGTAAAGATTATATAGAAATTAAATTCCCAAAAGAAGATAAAAATCAAAATGACAAATAACCCTATCCAAACTCAAAAAAAGAATCTCGCACAAATGCCCACAATAAGCAAAAAAATTCTGCGCCTTGTTGGCAAAACAAATGCGCAGTATAACCTTATCAAAGAGGGAGATAGAATCCTGCTAGGCTTGAGTGGCGGGAAAGATTCTATACTTTTAGCCACAATCCTCGCCTATATGCACAAACACGCACCATTTAAGTTTGATTATAAGGCGATTACTATTGATTATGGCAGGGGTGGGGAGTATGAGTATATTTTCGAGTATTGTGAGAATCTTGGCATTCCCTACGAGCTTTACCGCACCGATATTTATGAGATTTTGGAGCAAAACAAGCGGGAGGGGACAATTTATTGTAGCTTTTGCTCTCGTATGAGACGCGGTGCTTTATATAGTAAGGCATTAGAGGGAGGATTTAATAAACTTGCCCTTGCACACCATCTTGATGATGCGGCGGAAAGCTTTTTTATGAATCTCACTTATAATGGGGCAATGCGCTCTATGCCACCGACATATCGTGCGCAAAATGGTTTGGAGGTTATCCGTCCTTTAATCTTTGTGCGAGAGAGACAAATAATTGATTTCATTGCAAGTAATCACATTTATATTGCACCTGATTGTAATTGTCCCATTAATTGGTTAGATTCTGATAAAAAACCATATGTGCGCGAACAGACAAAGCAATTCTTAAAAAACATAGAGGAGCAAAATCCCTTTTTTTTTAAATCACTCAAAAATGCCTTTAGCAATATCCACGCGGAGAGCTTTTGTGATGAGCGGTATTTTAAACTTTGAGATTGTTTAAAGTATTTGCAAACAAAAAAATTATAGAATATCGCCCAAAGGATACAAAATGGCACAAACTATTAAGACAATAGCCTTAGCACGTATTTATGAGATGTATGGGCTCAAAGAGGACGCGCTGAATATTTATCGCGAGATTCTTTTAGAATCTCCAGAGAGCAAAGAAGCTCAAAGAGCGATAAAGCGCCTAATGCTTGTGCAGCAGACATTTCCACAAGTCAATCAAGCCCAAAGAGAATTTTTCATAAACGCGCAATCTCAAGAGGATTTAATTCAATTTCAAAGGTGGCTACTACGATGGACATCAAAGATTTAGTGCTGCAAACAATTGATGAGCTTTCCCAGCCTAGCGAGGATTCTTATACTCATCAAAGTGTTACTATACATTCAACTTCAGCGATAGACACGCAAAATATGCAAAGCATTCAGGGTATGCCAAGTGTGCAAAATATACGCGCTCCTTTCGCACAGGCGCAAAGTGAGGCTTTGCGTGAGGAATGCGAGTTTTTAGAAATGCTCCAAGAGCGACTTTTAGTACTTTTTGAAGGGCTCAAGGCAGAGCATAATAAAGAATTACAAACAAAGCTCAATCTTACTATAAACTTTTTAGAATATGAATTGAGTGTGATTACTGAACGATTAAGTGATATTAAGAGATAGTTTGTTAAATCTACATTTAATAATCTCGCTTACAATTTGACCCAGCCTTTGACCCGAATGAGATAGGGTGAGGTGATGGATTAACCCATTTAGGTGAGTATCATCTCAAAGGGAGGTTATCCCCCTCCAACTCCTCCCTTACTGGATACTTACGAAACAACCAAACCTTTATTGAGCCGCCCACTACCCCACTTGGGCGGTGTCTTTTTAAGAAGCTACGCACTTGTGAATCCTTACAATACAATAAATCTCACAGGTATTTAAGTTTTTTGTATGTGTGTAAATAAGCTCACAAAAACAAATTATGCCTTTCACAATTTACTTAAGCTATCTAAAAAGTGTTTTATTATAGAATCGCGCATTTTACTTGAAGCAAAGGTTTGGATTATGTTAGAAGTTCTAATGATTGAAGATGATTTAGAGTTGGCAGAAATTATCACAAGCTACCTAAAGCAATATGATATGAATGTAACCAATTATGACGAGCCTTATACTGGTATGAGTGCGGTAAATGCAAAACATTTTGATGTCTTGCTACTTGATTTGACATTGCCAAATCTTGATGGCTTGGAGGTGTGCAAAAGGGTGGCGAAGCAAAATAGCGTTCCCATCATTGTTTCTTCTGCAAGAAGTGATATTGATGATAAAGTCGAGGCTTTAAAATCCGGAGCTGATGATTATATTTCAAAGCCTTATGACCCAAAAGAGCTTGTGGCGAGGATTCAATCTCTTCTTAGACGCTACAATAAAAAAAGCGTGAAAGAGCAAGATAAAGAGAAAGACAGCGTTTTTAGAATCGACAAGTATAGTCGCCAAGTCTTTTTTAAAGAAAAAAAGCTTGAGCTTACACGCGCAGAGTATGAGATTCTCACTCTGCTTATTAGTAAAAAGGGACATGTTTTCTCACGTGAGGCTATCGCCATAGAATCCGAATCTATTAATCCAGAAAGCTCAAATAAAAGTATTGATGTGATTATTGGGCGATTGCGCTCAAAGATTGAGGAAAATCCACGAAACCCACAATACATTATTTCTGTGCGCGGAGTGGGTTACAAGCTTGAAACATAGCCACAAAGTTTAAGATACAATGTTTCAATTTCGCCATTCTATTTTTTTTAAAATTGTCGTTTTGTTTCTATGCGCGTTGTTTGGCTTCTTTGCTGTCTCTTATTATTTTATTCAGGACCATATTAAAAATGAGGAGCTTCTCTCGCAAGTGCGCTATGGGCAATTTACCGCTACGATTAATGAGCTTATGCAGTTTGGCGCAGATCTCCCTACCATAAAGCAATATCTTAATAATATACACTTTACCCCTGTGAGCGAGGATGAGATTAAGCGCGTGCTGCAAGAGATTAATAAAATACCATATGATTTTGATGGTATATTTGCTAAGGCGATTAATACGCAAAATGGCATTTATATCCTCCTTGAAACAAGCGATGAGGCGACACTCTATAGGGATAATTCGCACAAATCTTATGAAAATTTTTATATTATCACACTTATTGGCATCGTGCTACTCACTTTTGTGTTTTTTATTGTGCTTAAAAGCCTTATGCCAATAAAAGTGTTGAAAGGGCAAATTAAGCAATTTGCAGAGGGGCATTTTGATACCTACTATGAGCAGGATGCAAAAGATGAAATCGATGAACTTTATCACGAATTTTATAAGGCTTCAAACAAAATTAAATCCTTGAATGAATCTCGTAGCTTACTTTTGCGTTCGATTATGCACGAGCTAAAAACCCCTATCACAAAAGGGCGCATTGTCGCAGAAATGGTGCAAGATTCTAAACAAAAACAACAGCTTTGCTCGAGCTTCACGCGTCTCAATGAACTTATTAATGAATTTGCAAAGATAGAGGAAATTAACTCGAAAAACTACCACATCAACAAGCAGGAGTTTTTACTCAGTGATTTGATAGCCCACACTGAAAATATGCTCCTCATTGATGAAGCGAGTGAATCTAGTCCTATCACATTTCTTTCGCCAAATGCCCTCATAAAAGCGGATTTTGATTTGTTTGCGATTGCTCTAAAAAATCTCCTTGATAATGCTATAAAATACAGCGAGGACGGCAAGGTAAGTGTATATGTGAAAAATGACCGCCTTTATACAAGCTCACGAGGTGAGCCTCTAACCCACCCGCTCAAAGATTATTTCAAGCCATATTTTAAAAATGAAAAAAACCCTTCATCTCAAGGCTTTGGGCTTGGTATGTACATTATCAAAAATACGCTTGACAATCAGGGATTTGACCTTAGCTACAAACACGAAAATGGTTGCAATATTTTCATTATTCATCACTGCGTAGTGGAGGATTACTGCCCGATAGAAGATAAACCAAACTAAAAGGAGATGTGATGTTTAGACGATTAAGAAGAATGCGCTTAAAAGAGTCAATGAGGACATTAGTGAGGGAAAATTACCTTAGAAAAGAGGATTTTATCTATCCGCTTTTTGTCATAGAGGGAGAAAATATTAAGAACGAAATCCCTTTAATGCCACAGGTGTATCAGCTTAGTATTGATAATATACTCAAAGAATGTGAGGAGCTCCTTAGTCTTGGCATATATCATATTATACTTTTTGGTTTGCCCTCACATAAGGATTCTTGTGGCAGCGAGGCACTTAGCGATAAGAATATTGTAGCACAGGCGATAAAGGCTATCAAAAAGCAGTTTCCGCAAATGATTGTTACGCTTGATTTGTGCTTTTGCGAATACACAGACCACGGGCATTGTGGGATTATCGATAAGAAACTTAATAGTGTTGATAATGATGCAACACTTGAGATTTTAGGACAGCAAGCGGTGGTGCTCGCAAGCTGTGGGGGCGATATGATAGCCCCGAGCGCGATGATGGACGGAATGGTGGGTGCTATACGCGCTTATTTGGATAAAGCAGGATTCACACATATACCCATTATGAGCTATTCTACAAAGTTTGCGAGTGCATATTATGGACCATTTCGCGATGTGGCAAACTCCGCGCCTAGTTTTGGCGATAGACGCTCGTATCAGCAAGATTGTGCTAATCGTAGAGAGGCGATTTTAGAGAGCCTTATTGATGAGGCAGAGGGCGCGGATATTTTGATGGTAAAACCTGCACTTGCCTATCTTGACATCGTGCGTGATATACGAGAGCAGACTTTGCTACCTTTAGCGGTATATAATGTGAGTGGCGAATACGCTATGCTTAAAGCCGCTCAAAAGGCTGGGATAATCGACTATGAGTGTGTGATGCTTGAAACATTACTAGGCTTTAAACGCGCCGGAGCGGATATTATCATTAGCTATCACGCCAAAGAAGTAGCGAAGCTTTTATAAAATCTCAAATGCAAAAAAAGTTTCGCTTGGTTTTGTAAGTGTGCGCTAAAAATAGTTGCTCAAAATGCTTTCTTGGATTTTAGCCTAAGATTCTAAAGGCGGCTGTATGGGGTGTTTATATCTTTTGGCAAATGCAAATTATATAAAGCAGATTCTTAAGAATCTAGCTTTTAGGGCGAAAAATCTTTATTTGCTCCTCATTAGCGTGGATATAACCCGCCTCAATCAAATCAAGGCAATAAGGCACAGCGGGAAATACCGCTTCTAAGCATTCTTTTATGCTTTTTGGCTTACCCGGCAAGTTGATAATCAGCGATTTATTTCTAATCCCCGCACTTTGGCGCGAGAGAATCGCCGTTGGGACATATTGCAAACTCACACTTCGCATAAGCTCCCCAAAGCCGGGTAGCATTTTTTGGCATACAGATTCTGTCGCTTCTGGGGTTACATCTCTTTTGGCTGGTCCTGTGCCGCCTGTGGTAACGATTAAATCACAATCTTTTTCATCGCTTAAATCTTTGAGATAAGATTCTATAAGCTTTTGCTCATCGGCAATGATATGATAATGAAACTCGCAAGGATTAAGAATAAAGCTTCTTAGAATCTCCTCTATTGCCTTGCCGGAAATATCCTCATATACGCCTTGAGAGGCTCTATCACTTAGCACAAGCACCCCGATTTTGATTGTTTGCATAGTGTGCATTTACTCTCCTTTCAATGAAGCAGATTTGGAATAAGCATTGATAAATGCTGCAATTTGTGCCACATCGTTGAGATTAAGAATAGGCAAAGCAGGGGGGAGAATATGCGTATTATTCACGCTCTCATCAATGGCAAAAGCCTGCGCATAGGGAATATATGAAGATTCTATTTGCCCTCTTGCTACCACAATGCGCGGAAAAGGCAAGGTTTTAAGCCCCTCAATAAAAATATAATCATAGTTTTTAAACTGCTCCAACACAGCATAAAAAGCATTAGATTCTATCTCTTGTGCGTTTTGGGAATCTTCATCGTGCTTGATTTGCAAAATCGTGCGGGTAGGGGAGAGTATAGCCACTGCATTAGAGCGTTGAAAAAACTCATAAGAATCTTTGCCCCGTGTATCAAAATGTGCCTTATCTTTTGGGTCGTGCTTAATTACAGCAACTTTTGCTTTTGGCTTTAAATACTCGCAGAGTTTGCAAATAAGTGTCGTTTTGCCACTATTACTTTTTCCACTAAATGCAAAGATAATGGGCGTGTGCATGAGTTTGGCATTATGTGTCATTTTGGCTGCCTAAAATACCGCTACCTTGCAAAGGTTTGCTGCGCTCTTTGGCGTAGATTCTTTGATGATTGATAACATCATATTTCCAAATAGGCGCATTTGCTTTAAAATCCTCTATAAAGTCCTCATATACACCAAGCGCACCTTTGCGTTGTGCGGAGATAATGCCACACATAAACGAGCTTTGGCTGCAAGGCACATCGCCTATGCTGTGAGCCATACAAATATATGTATTATATTTGCTCTGTGCTTTTTGTTGCCATTTATCAAACCATTTGAGTAAAAGCGGCTCATATATATCAAAACTCAATGCGCTTATGTTATTTTCCGTGCGCACGATACCTGTAAAAATACTCAATGCCCCAGCATTTTTACTTTGGGCGAGATTCTCCCATTTGGCATAAATCTCACAGGTAGGCAATGCTCCCTTATAAAGATTGAGCATTAGCCACCGCATACAGGAGGAAGAAGTGCCACTTTATCGCCATAAGAAAGAGGATAGGAGAGGTCTTCAATAATTTCATCATTGACTGCCACAGCACTAATATCAAGCCACGAGTGTAGAGATGTATCCTTGCTTAGCAGTTCCTTAAGCTCTGCGAGACTTTGTGCCTCTAGTTCGCGCGCGGGAATGTTGCTTATTGGTCCTAGAAATTCCACCCTAATCATCGCCACTCCTTTAAAATATACTTCACAATTTATGCTTTTTACAATCCCAAAAGCATAGCAAAACTTGTGTTAAAAGTGATTTAAAAACATCACTTTTAGTTTCGCACCCGCCTTTAAATCACTGCCATTTTCCTCTAAAATCGCCACGGCAGTGTTGTGTGTAAGATTATTTATCATTGAGCTTTGTAGGGATTTTTTATTTTTGAAGCTCACTTGTAAGATTCCATTATTGTTATGAATCTCACAGGCGCGGAATTCCAAGCGCGAATCACTGCGCTTAATATCCTCAAGTAAGGTAGCTTCAAAAATATAGGGCTTGTGGATTCTATTTTGCAAACGCGCAAGAAGCACAGAGCCAAACAGGAGGAATGTGAGGGCGCAGGAGTTTGGAAATCCGGGTAGCCCTAAAATAGGCTTTGCTCTCTCTAAAACTCGTGTGTTTTCTATGGTTTTAGAATCTTGCCCCTCTTGCGTGGATTTTAGACTATCCGCATTTTTTAAATTTTGCATAGATTCTAAATCTATGCTTTTTCTCCCGCTATACAAGGCACAGGCGACAGGCTTACCCGGCTTTAAGCGCACTCCCTTAAACACCATATCTGCGCATTCTGTAATGACAACTTGTGTGAAGTCATAGTCCCCCATACTCATACCACCCGCACTTACTACCATATCACATTCTTGTAAGGCGCTTTGGTAGGTGGATTTAATCTTATCCTTATCATCTTTAAGCAGTGGATAGACGATAGGTTCTTGCCCCATTTGGAGTAGCAAAGATTCTAAAAGATGTGTATTCACGCTTCGCACAATGTTTGCATTCTCGCTTATCTCGCCTACCTCAATAATTTCATCACCTACGCATATTATACCTACACGCACTTTTTGATAGACTTGGATAAAGTTACAATTGAGCTCGGCGAGTAGCCCTATCTCAAACGCACCGATTTTATCGCCTTTATGGAGTAAAACTTCACCTTGCTTGTAGTTATCGCCTACTTGGCGCACCCATTGCGCTTTATGAATAAAATCTTTATGGGCTTGAATGTTTAAGAAGATTCTATTCTCTCTTATTTCAATATGCTCTACAATCACGAGTGTATCGGCATTATGAGGCATTATAGAGCCTGTGAAAGCCTTTATCGCACAACCCTTTGTGAGTGTGGGGCGCGTTGGATTCCCTGCTTTATTAATTTGTGAAATTTCTAAGCCATCACTTTCTAAAAGTGCCATATCATCAAAGTTTATCGCATAGCCGTCCATTGCTGCGGTGGGGTAAGCGGGGACATTGCAGGGGGCTTTGATTTCTTGGGCGCAGATTCTATTGAGCGCATTTTTGAAATGCACGCGTTGTGTGCCAAGAGGTGTGAGCGGAAGGGATTCTAAAAGCTCCAACGCTTCCTTATAGCTTATCAGGGTAGGGTATGCCATAATCGCTCCTTGTGATAAATTTGCGCTCTAACATTGTGAGGGCAGATTCTGTATTGCAATAGAATCTAAACGCCCATATTCTCAAGTGCATTTTAGATTCTAAAGCAAATGCCCGAGTTTTTGCTTTTTGACTTCCAAATAGGCTTCATTATGAGGATTTGTGGGCGTGATAATGCTATGGCGCACCACTTTTGCATAAGGTTCTATCGCACTTACCTTGCGTGGATTGTTGGTAAGTAGGTTGATTTGTGTGATATGAAAATGCTTAAAAATTTCTCCCACAATGTCATAATTTCTTGCATCACTTTGGAATCCTAGCTTTTCGTTTGCTTCCACCGTGTCATAGCCTTTATCTTGCAGGGCATAGGCGTTTATTTTGTTAAAAAGCCCAATACCTCGCCCCTCTTGACGCAAATAAATAAGCATTCCTCCTTGAGCATTATGTGCGATTTGCTCCATTGCAAGGGCAAGTTCATTGCCACAATCGCATTTTTTAGAGCCAAAAACATCGCCGGTAAGGCATTCGGAGTGGATTCTCACAAGTGGAACTTCTCCTAAGTTTTGCGTAAAAACAACCAAATGTTCGCTCGGTGTGCTAAGTGGGTTAGATTTTTCTAAATATTCCCTAAAGCTTACAGCCAGAAAATCCCCAAATCGCGTGGGTAGGTGCGCTTGTTGAGAAATATCATATTTCATTTTTTTTCCTTTATCTTTGTATATTAGGTTATATAATTGAAGCCGCGCATTGTAAAATATTTTTTTAAATCTTTTGTTTTAAAACATTTATGTTTGGTGGAAAATATGAGCTTTAAAATTAAGAAATATTAAAAGATAATAATTATCCATTAATTATTGTGGGTTATATTATCGCTTCATAACTTTAACATTAAAAGGAGACATTATGAGTAAAAAACTCACAACAGCGACAGGCACACCATTAGGCGATAATCAAAACTCAATTACAGCAGGGAGCAGAGGTCCTACACTTTTGCAAGACACTTGGCTTTTAGAAAAACTCGCTCACTTTGATAGGGAGAGAATCCCCGAACGCGTAGTGCACGCAAAAGGAAGTGCTGCCTATGGTGAGCTGACAATCACAAATGATATTTCAGCATATTCTAAGGCGGATATTTTTAGCAAAGTGGGCAAAAAAACAAAGGCGTTTTTGCGCTTTTCCACCGTTGCAGGTGAGCGAGGCGCAGCCGATGCGGAACGAGATGTGCGAGGCTTTGCACTTAAATTTTACACAAATGAGGGAAATTGGGATATTGTAGGCAATAACACGCCTGTGTTTTTCATCAAAGATGCGGTGAAATTCCCAGATTTTATCCATACACAAAAGCGAGACCCAAAGACAAATTTGCGCTCTGCAACAGCAGCGTGGGACTTTTGGAGTTTGCACCCAGAGAGTTTGCATCAAGTAACGATTTTGATGAGCGATAGGGGGATTCCACGCAGTTACCGAGAAATGCACGGCTTTGGTAGCCATACATATAGCTTTATCAATGCCAAAAATGAACGCTTTTGGGTAAAATTTCACTTCAAATCAATGCAGGGAATCCACAACCTCACAAACAAAGAAGCGGAGGCGATTATTGCCAAAGATAGAGAATCTCATCAAAAAGATTTGTTTGAAAATATTGAAAAGGGTAATTTCCCTAAATGGAGATTCTGTGTGCAAGTAATGCCCGAAAAAGAGGCGGCAAACTATCGCTTCAATCCTTTTGATTTGACAAAAGTGTGGAGTCATAAGGATTATCCATTGATTGAAGTGGGAATCTTGGAGCTAAATAAGAATCCAGAGAATTATTTTGCCGAAGTAGAACAAGCCGCATTTAACCCCGCAAACATTGTGCCCGGCATTGGATATAGCCCCGATAAAATGCTACAAGGACGGCTTTTTAGCTATGGTGACACGCAGCGATACCGCTTAGGCATTAATCATTCCCAGCTTCCTGTGAATGCGAGTATCGCCCCTGTGGCAAATACACACCGAGATGGTTATATGCAGCGAGGTGATTTTGGCGGGGAGAGAAATTATAATCCAAGTATTTTTAATGACTATGCCGAAGATTCTAATGCGCTTGAACCTGCACTACGCACAGAGGGTGGCGATGTAGCAAATCGTTACAATCACCGCGACACAGAGGACGATTATTTCGTGCAAGCAGGAGATTTGTATCGCTTGATGAATACAGAGCAAAAAGAGGCATTGTGCCAAAACATCAAAGACGCAATGGAGGGTGTGCCAAATGAGATTAAAAAGCGTCAAATTGAGCATTTCAAAAAGGCTGACCCAGCCTATGGCAAACGCGTAGAAGAGCTTGTGCTTTAATTGCACCTTAAAAAGTGTAGCAAAGTGGCAGAATGAATGGCAAGGAGTGGCAATGAGTAAAAATACTCAAGGTAGCATAAACAATATAAGTTTCACGCAAGAGGAGGAGGCGAAGCTTATGGAGCTTTGCCAATATGCACTTGATTGTGCGCGTCATAATGATGTAGAATCTTTGCAAACCCTGCTTGATGCAGGGCTTAATGTGAATCTTAGCAATGAAAGTGGCAATACACTTCTTATGCTTGCCGCATATAATGGGCATTTTGAAGCCACAGAGCTACTTTTGAAGCGCGGTGCATTAGTTGATAAGAAAAACGACAAAAATCACACACCACTTGCAGGTGTGTGCTTCAAGGGCTATGATGATATAGCCGAGCTTTTGTTGCAATATGGTGCAAATCCTAATGGCGATGGCGGTATGGGTTTAAGCCCGATGAATTGCGCTTGTTTCTTTGGGAGAAAGCAGATTCTAAAGCTCCTCCTGCAATATTCACACACAAAGCCCACATTTTTGCAAAAACTCGCTTTATTTTTCTTCAATATCAAAAATACCAAAAGGGTGCGAGAGATGTAAAATATTTTAGAATCTTATAGAAATTTAATGAGAGCTAAAATATTTTAGAATCTACCTAAAAAAGTGATTTGTTGGACCATTGCCTTTGCCAAGATTGAGTGAATACAAAATTGCATTAAAAATATATTCTTTTGCCCTTTGTATCGCAGTGAGGCTATCAAAGCCTAGAGCGAGGTTACAAGCGATTGCCGAGCTGAGTGTGCAGCCTGTGCCGTGTGTATTTTTGGTATCAATTTTTGGCGAGGGTAGGATATGAAATTCTCCATTATAAAACACATCATCGGCGTTTTGCTCACTATGTCCGCCCTTAAGTAAAACAGCCTTTGCACCCATATCATACAGCCTTTGCGCCGCTTTTTTCATATCTGTTACATTATGTATATCAAACCCGCAAAGTTCTTGTGCCTCTGGGATATTTGGCGTAAGCACATTGCAAAGTTTGAGAATCTTCTCCTTAAAGTAAGCGCGTGTCTCTTTAGGCATAAGCGGGAAGCCATTTTTGGCAAACATCACGGGGTCAATCACAACATTTTGGGGTTTGTAGAAAAGTAGATTCTGTTCTATGCAGTCAATAATTGCATTTGAGCCGAGCATTCCTATCTTTGTGGCATTTGGTGGAATATCTTCAAACACTGCTTCAAATTGTTCATCAATCGCTTGAATGGGTATATCATAGCTAGAAATTACACGCGCGGTATTTTCAGCCACCACGCTTAAAACCACGCTCATACCAAAAAGTTTATGTGCGCTAAAAGTCTTTAAATCCGCTTGAATCCCTGCTCCACCGCTGCAATCACTCCCTGCGATTGTGAGGATTGGAATAGCATTTTGCATTTGAGGCTGTATGATATTTGACATTTGAGAATCCTTTAAGATTTTGATTTTTGCGTGTAGCGGTAATAGTAGAGATAGCCCACCACGCCCACGAGCACGAAGCCAAATACCCACAATCCCGCCTGTTTGACGAGGCTTTTAAGCTCGAGTTGTTCTGCGGAGGGATTACTTGAAGTAAAGGCTTGAATGATAGAATCTAGGCTCATCTGCGTGAAAAATGCCCCCGCATAATAGCCGATAATAGTGAGGATAATCACCCAAATCCCTGCGCCAAGCGAAGTATAGAGGCAAAATTTCGCAAGATTCATACGCGCAAGTCCGGCAGGTAGGGAGATGTATTGACGCACGATAGTAATGAGACGCCCCACAAAAGTGCTGATATGCCCGTGTTTTTTGAAAAATATCTCCACCTTTTGCATTGTCTCCTCTGTGAAAAAGACATATTTGCCATAGCGGATAAGAAACTCTCGCCCGAGTTTTAAGGCAAGATAGTAGTTAAACAATGCTCCAGCAAGTGAGCCACCAACCCCGCATATCACGGCGATAAAGGCATTCATCTCGCCTGTATAAACCAAATATCCCGCAGGAATCATCACCACTTCGGAGGGAAAGGGAAAAAAGCTAGATTCTAAAAACATCATTATGAAAATTCCCGCATAGCCCAAAGTCCCTACAAGTTCCACAATCCAATTAATCATACTGCTTAAGATTTCGCCCATTTATACACTCCTAATTAATGCACACTTTAAGGTGTTTAAGATTTTATTAATTTTGATTATTTTAGTTTGATATAATGCCATAAGTTTTTTACAGAATCTGTTATTTTAAAAAAGAGAAAATCAACTAAGTGAGGATAAGAGGGTAATGAAAGAGTTGTTTGAAGGGGCAGTGAAATTTCGCGAGGAGGACTATAACGAGCATAAGGCTTTGTATGAGAGCCTCAAAAAGCACCAAGAACCCCATACTTTACTGATTACCTGCACCGATTCGCGTGTCGTGCCAAATCTTATCACAAACACTTTGCCCGGCGATTTGTTTGTAATACGCAATATGGGGAATCTCGTCCCGCCATATTTGGGGAAAGACAAGGGCATACGCGGTGGGTATCTCGCAACGACTTCAGCTATCGAATATGCTTTAAGTATTCTTAACATAAAAAATGTAATTATTTGCGGACATAGCGACTGCGGGGCGTGTTCGGCTATTTATGAAGATTCAACAAAGTTAGATAATGCGCCATATGTAAAAAAGTGGATAGAGCTTTTAGAGCCAGTAAAGCAAAAAGTCGATGCGTTAGCACCCAGCTCGAAAGCAAAGCGCACTTGGCTTATGGAGCAGATGAATGTCGAGCATCAGCTTGAAAATTTAATGACTTATCCATTTGTGGAGGAGCGATTTGATAGGGGGGAGCTTAATATTTATGGGTGGTATTATATTATTGAAACAGGAGAAATCTTTAACTATAATATGATAAAGCGTGAATTTAAATTGATTAATAAAATTAACTAAAAGGAGAAAAAATGATTTTAATGAGCGGACCTTGCGTGATTGAGGGATATGAGGCATTAAGTGCGGTAGCAGAGGCATTAAAGCCTTTGAATGAGAATCCAAATATTGATTTTTATTTCAAATCAAGTTTTGATAAGGCAAATCGCACGAGTTTAGAATCTTATCGCGGACCGGGCTTAGAAGAGGGTATGGAGATTCTAGGCGAGATTAAGAAAAAATTTGGCTACAAAATCATTACCGATATACACGAAAGCCACCAAGCCCAAGCTATCGCTAAAGTCGCTGATGTAGTGCAGATTCCGGCATTTTTATGCCGCCAAACAGACTTAATCGTAGCGGTGGCGAAGACTGATTGTATTGTGAATATCAAAAAAGGGCAGTTTATGAATCCCGCAGATATGCAACATAGCGTGTTAAAGGCGATTAAAACGCGTGGTGGTAGTGAAGCGAGTTATGAACAGGCGCAAAAATACCGCGTATGGCTCACAGAGCGTGGAAGCACTTTTGGCTATGGGAATCTTGTCGTAGATATGCGCTCACTTGTGATTATGCGTAAGTTTGCTCCTGTCGTCTTTGATGCGACTCATAGTGTGCAAATGCCCGGGGCAGCAGGGAGCAAAAGCGGAGGCGATAGCTCGTTTGTGCCTTATCTCGCTCGTGCAGCGGCGGCTGTGGGTGTAGATGGATTTTTTATGGAAACACATTTAAATCCTAAAGAAGCTCTAAGTGATGGACCAAATATGGTGCAGACTAATGCGCTTATCCCGCTTGTAGAACAGCTTTGCGCATTAGATTCATTCCTGCATACAAAATAGTGCGGGATTAAAAATAATATTTGGAGGGTTACAATGAATATCGTTGAGGGAAAATTACAGCTAGTGGGCGATGAGCGCATTGCGATTGTGAGTGCGCGTTTTAATCATTTGATTACCGATAGGTTGGTAGAGGGGGCGAAAGACTGCTTTTTGCGCCACGGCGGACGCGATGAGTTGCTTGATTTGGTGCTTGTGCCGGGCGCGTATGAGATTCCATTTGTATTACAAAAGATTCTCTCACAAGGCGAATATGATGGTGTGTGTTGCTTAGGTGCGGTGATTCGCGGGGCTACGCCACATTTTGATTATGTATCTGCGGAGGCGACTAAGGGTATTGCTAATGTTACGCTTAAATATGGTGCGCCGGTAACTTTTGGAGTGCTAACAACTGATAATATCGAACAAGCCATTGAGCGAGCCGGGACAAAGGCAGGAAATAAGGGCTTTGAATCTATGGCAGGGCTTATTGAGCTGATTAACCTTTATAGGAATATTGGGGCGTAATATGGCGACACGCACACAGGCGAGGGAAGCGGTTATTGGAATGCTTTACGCCTATGATGTAGGTAATGAAAATATCTTGCTTTTTGCGCGTGATATGTTTAGCGAAAAAAAAATTAAGAATAAGCAGCAGGATTTTGCTTACGCACTTTTGCAAGGGGTGCTAGATAATCTACAAAGCCTTGATGAAAGTATTACTTCGCATTTAAAAGAATGGGATTTTTCTCGTCTTGGTGGAATGGAGCGCGCTATGCTACGACTTGGTGCGTATGAGATACTCTATACCGATACTGATACGCCTGTGGTGATTAATGAAGCAGTGGAGCTATGCAAACTCTATGGTGGCGAAGACAATGCGCCGAGATTTATTAATGGTGTGCTAGATTCAATAGGCAAGGTAAGTAAAAAAAGTGCGAGAGAATCTATTACAAACAATCCTAAAGCGCAGGGCATTGGTTTAGAGACTTGTCTAGATTCTAAAAATGCGAAAGGATAATAATGAAGCTGTGTATTGCCCTTGATAATC
The DNA here is from genome assembly GCF_000765685.2 of Helicobacter sp. MIT 03-1616. NCBI lineage: Bacteria > Pseudomonadati > Campylobacterota > Epsilonproteobacteria > Campylobacterales > Helicobacteraceae > Helicobacter > Helicobacter sp. MIT 03-1616. Next base: position 59,249 of record NZ_JROY02000003.1, read on the forward strand.
CAAGCCTAGAGCAGAATCTTACCTTGCTTCATTCTCTGCAAACACTTAATCCCAAACATAAGCAAAATATATGGCTCAAAGTGGGCTTACGCAGCTTTATCCGCGATGGTATCGCCGGGCTAGAAATGATAAGAAAATATGGTAATTATAGAATCTTTTTAGATTTGAAGCTTTATGATATACCAAATACAATGCTTGATTCTATCAAAGAGTGCGCCCAATTAGATGTGGATATGCTCACTATCCATACAAGCTGTGGGGAAGGGGCAATGAGGGCTATTGCGGAGCTTAAAAATCAAGCCAAAATCCCTCTTATTGTTGGCGTTACCGCGCTTACAAGCTTTGAAGATTCTAGTTTTGCAGAGATTTATAATGCCTCGCTTTTCTCCCATACGCTTAAACTTGCGGATTTGGCGTATCGTTGTGGTATTGACGGCGTGGTATGCTCGGTGCAAGAGAGCCTCTATATCAAGCAACGCACTCAATCAAATTTTCTTACGATTACACCCGGTATCCGCCCATTTGGCGAGGGGGCAGACGACCAAAAACGCGTGGCAACACTTAAGGATGCAAAAGCAGCGCAAAGCGATTTTGCGGTCATTGGGCGTCCCATTTACAAAGCAGAGAATCCGCTGCAAGTGGTGGAAAATATCTTAAAGATTCTTCAATAAAGGGCATTGATGAAAGTGCTAAAAAGTAGGGCAGCTCTGCAAGAGTTTCGTGCTGGGCTTAATGGAAGTGTGGGCTTTGTGCCGACAATGGGGGCTTTGCATAAGGGGCATTTGAGCCTTATAGAATCTTCTATAAAAGAGAATAATTACACAATCGTTTCTATTTTTGTGAATCCTACGCAGTTTGGGGCAAATGAGGATTTTGGCAGCTATCCACGCACATTAGAGCAAGATATTGCTTTATGTGAAAAGGCGGGTGTGAGCGCGGTATTTGCCCCTCGTGTGGAGGAGATGTATTTTGATGATGAGGTGAGTCTTTCTCCGCCTAAAAATATGGGCTATATTTTAGAGGGATTTGACCGCCCTACGCATTTTGCTGGGGTGTTGCGAGTAGTTTTAAAGCTTTTTATGCTTACTCGCGCTCATTGTGCGTATTTTGGGCAAAAAGATGCACAACAAGTGTTGATTTTGCAAAAAATGGTGCGTGATTTATTTGTGCCTGTGGAGATTGTGCCTTGTCCTATAATGCGAGATAGCGATAGCTTGGCACTTAGCTCACGCAATATTTATCTAAGCCCAGAACAAAGGCAAAGCGCACTTTGTATCCCGCGCACGATTGAAGCTATAAAAAATGAGGTGGAAAAGGGGCAGACTGAAGCAAAGCATTTGCGCGCTTTGGCTTTGGAGGGTTTAAAGAGTGTGGATAGAATCTTTTATGCGGATTTTTTTGATAGGGAGTTAAAGCCTATTGAGAGGGTAGAAAAGGGTAAGAGTATTTTTCTTATTGCCGCTCAAGTTGGCACAACACGTCTCCTTGATAATCTATGGATATAAACGAGAATTTAAAGGGAGAAAATGAAAAAACTTGCTTTTATATTGTGTGCGTGTGCTATTGCTTGGGGCTATGATAGTATTGATGAAGCCTTAGAAAATGGCGTATCAAGCGGCGATGTAACGCTTTATGGCAACTATATCAATGGGCAAAAAAATCCTGCTAATGTGAAGAGCAAAAATGATTTGAGTGAGGCTGGTTATGTGGTAGGTTCTGTGGGATTAGCCTACCACTCGGCATTTTATAAATATTTGCGCTTGGCGGTGAGTTTTCGTGCTCTTGGTGTGTTGTATGAAGCTGATAGACATTCACAATGGAGCGCAGCACCGCTTTTGAACAATCCCAATCGCTATGGTGAGGGTGATGCTTCAAGGGATTTTTATATGAATGATCGCACAATGCTAGGACAGAGCTATTTGGAATATTTTGATGGCAATACGAGCATCAAGCTCGGGCGAGTATTTGTGGATTCAGAATGGGTGGATAGGCTCATAGATGGCGTGTGGCTACGTAATCGTTCCTTGCCAAATATGCTTATTGAGGCACTATGGGTAAAAAATAGCGGCTATGTGCAGTATAACAAAATGACAGGATTCTATGATGTAAATCCTCATAGTGCGTTGGGATTAACACAGCTTAGCCTCAAGTATCATATCGGTGAAAAATTTAGCATAAAAACCTATGGTATAGCAACCTCTGCGGTATTTTACGCCGCTGGTGTGAAAGCAAATGCCCGATATGAGAGCTCAAAATCTTATCTGGGGCTTAGCGGACATTTTGCGACAAGCTTCGAGCAGACTTATGGCAGACTCGGGGGAAATTCTGGCAATGGCTACAATACCGATGTAAAAATTTATGTGGGTGTCAAAGATATGGCAGAGGCGAGTGCGGGATATATTAGCACGGGAAGTAATATCGGCTGGGGTTCGCTCAACACGCTTGGCAATAGTATAAGCCCATTTTTTATGTGGGGTGGAAGGGCTTTGCTTGAAGGGGTAGATGCAAGTTTGTGGTATGGGAAAGTGATGTTTGCCATTGATAGAGTGAGTTTTGCAGTGGTGTATGGTAGCACGAAGTTTAGAGGGATTATCTACACGAGTATGCAAAATCCTTACGATAGAGTAAATGAAGTGAATCTTTTGGTGGATTTTGGCTTCACAGAGCATTTAAGCGGGATTCTTAATGTGCTTAATACGCACGGCGGGAAAGAGATTTACTATCCGCATAGCACAAATGTGAATCTTGGCGTGAAATTGGCGTTTTAGATAATAAAAATTGAGAGATTTCATAATCTGCAAGTTAAGGCTATTTTTTACTTGCGATAAAATCAATAGAGTTGTAGTATAAAATTAGAATCTAAGAATAAATATTAATTTTGTTGTTTTAAGATACCATAATAATTTATGGTGGGTATAGAGGTTATATAATGAAAACAATTACTATCGTATGTGTGGGGCAGCCAAATGTTGGCAAAACATCACTTATTAATAGAATCTGCGGTGTGCATTTAAAAGTGGGGAATTTTATCGGTGTAACGATTGAAAAGGCGGAGGCATCTATTACATACAAAGATTATATATTGCGTATTATCGACTTGCCCGGGACTTATTCTTTAAATGACTATTCTTTTGAAGAGCACGTAACGCGGCAGTTTTTGGAAAATGAAAAGTATGATGTGATTTTAAATGTAGTTGATTCTACACATTTAGAACGTTGCTTATTCCTTAGCACACAGCTTTTGGACTTACACACGCCTATGTGTCTAGCATTGAATATGAGTGATGAGGCAAAAAAAGAGGGAATCCACATTGACAGCGCACTTTTGGGCGAGATACTTGGCACGGAATGCGTGAGTGTGTCGGCATTTTATGGGGATAATATAGATGAGTTGTTAGATTCTATTATCAAAGTTGCAAATAGCGGTGAGAAGCGTAATAAGCGTGTGTATGCGGACTTTTTGGAGGAGGAAATAAACAATCTTGAAACTTTTTTGCAAGAGAAGCAATACAGCGAAGTAGCACAGATTCTACATTTAAATTATCGAGGGGTGCGCAGTATGCGTGATGTGGCTATAAGGCTTTTAAGGCAGGATAGCTTTATAAGTGAAATTCTCCACGACAAAGGATGCTGGAGTGAGCTGAGTGCATTTACTCAAAAATGTATTAATAGGCTATATCTGCAAAGTGATGAAAAAAATGTGCGGAGCGTGTTTCATAATGATATGTTGAGTTTTGCTAAGGGCGCGAGTATGGAAGCCACGCATTTAAATGCTCCCGCAAAGCCTTCACTTACGCAACGACTAGATAATATTTTACTCAATAAATATCTTGGAATCCCTATTTTTCTACTTTTGATGTGGCTTTTGTTTCAAATTACCTTTTATCTTGGAGAGTTTCCTAAAGTGTGGATTGAGGAGGGTATGGCGAGTTTTGGGGATTGGGTCGAGGAGACTTTGCCCTATGAGTTTTTAGCCTCCTTGCTTTCTGGTGGTATTATCGCCGGTGTGGGCGCGGTGCTAAGCTTTTTGCCACATATTTTAATCCTTTTTTTTGGTATCGTGCTTTTGGAGGGCAGCGGATATATGGCGCGTGTAGCATTTTTGCTCGATGGATTCTTTCATAAGTTTGGTTTGCACGGCAAAAGTTTTATTCCGCTTGTAACAGGCTTTGGCTGCTCTGTTCCGGCTTTTATGAGCACAAGAATGCTCAAAAATCATAATGATAGAATGCTTACACTCTTTATTATTAACTTTATGAGTTGTGGGGCGCGTTTGCCTGTCTATACGCTCTTTATCGGGGCATTTTTCGCGCCACAAATGGCGGGTAATGTCTTGTATGGAATCTATATCTTTGGCGCACTTGTTGGGCTATGTATGGCAAAGATTCTAAAACTTACCGCGTTTAAGGGCGATGATGAACCTTTTGTAATGGAAATGCCAAAGTATCGTCTGCCGAGCGCACAGCTCATTGCTTTTAGTATCTGGCATAAAGCGGTGGGTTATGTGAAAAAAGCGGGGACTTTTATACTGCTCGCTTCAGTGATTATTTGGGTGGGGACGCAATTCCCTAAAAATGCAGTTTTAGAGGAGCAAATGACGCAATCAGTGCAGTTTCTAAAACAGAGTGTGAATCCTACACAAGAAAATGATACATTGCAAGATGAAATTGATGAAATTTATCATAACTATCAAGCGGCTTTAGTGGAGCAGAGTTATCTGGGGCGCATAGGGCAGTTTATACAGCCTATATTTGCACCTATGGATTTTGATTGGAAACTTTCTGTTTCGCTTCTCAATGGGCTTTTGGCAAAGGAGACAATCATTTCAAGTATGGGTGTGCTCTACGCACTTGGTGATGATATAGATGAAAACAATGACTTAGCATTGCGTGATGTGCTTAACGAATATATCAGTTTGCCTAGCGCGATTGCATTTATTTTGTTTATTATGTTTTATAATCCTTGTTTTGCAGCAACTATCGTCTTTGGTAAAGAAGCAGGTGGAAAGCGATATATTATTTATCTGTTTCTTTTTACAAGTGCAGTTTCATATATTTTTGCTTTTGTGGGATATACACTAGCGCGTTTGTTGCTTTAAATATATCAGTTTAGAATCTACCTAAAGGCAAAGTGTGGTATTATTATTTTTATTACTTTCAATAGTTTTACTCTTATCTTTTTTTCATAAATCCACTTCAATAATGTCAATTTGTGCTCTTTTAAGCATAGTCTGCATTTTATTTATTGGCGAAAGAAGTATTATGCTTATCGTTTCTTGTGCCTTATTATTGTTTTGTCTTATAATCTTTATATTAATCAAAGAAGCAAGATATGATGTGCTTATATTTGCAGTTTTTTTATGTTTGTGGTTAGGGTTTATCTTTTTATTTTTTCATTTGTATATTAGGATAAATTTATTTGGGTAGATAAATGATAAGAATGTGAATCTATTCTAAATAATTTCATTATAAATCTCAAAAATCCCAACCCTACAAACGAGCCATACTCTAGCCCACATACCCTGTATTACCCCTATTTCCCCCCGCAAAATAGGCAAAAACTTCACAAAATCTCCGCAAAATCTCCCTGCACTCCCTTAAAAACTATCCAAAAAACTAAAAATTTATTAAAATTTCTATGTTCTTACCGATATGTATCTCAACCTAAAGGCAAGGACGCCTAAGGAAATTACAAATAAAGGAGTTGCTATGGCTTTCCAAGTCAATACAAACATTAACGCGCTCAATGCGCACGCACAATCTACCTTTACTCAATACAATCTCAAAAATTCAATGGAGAAATTGAGTTCAGGTCTCCGCATTAACAAGGCTGCAGACGATGCTTCAGGTATGACTATCGCCGATAGTTTGCGCTCTCAAGCAAGTGCGCTAGGACAAGCGATTAGAAATACAAACGATGGTATGGGGATTATCCAAATTGCGGATAAAGCGATGGACGAGCAAATCAAAATCCTTGATACAATCAAAACTAAAGCGGTTCAAGCAGCTCAAGATGGACAAAGCACACAATCTCGTTCGATGATTCAAATGGACATCAAGCGACTTATTGAAGGTCTTGATAATATTGGTAATACAACTACATACAATGGTATGGCGTTGCTCTCTGGTGCATTCTCTAATAAAGAATTCCAAGTGGGTGCGTATTCTAACCAATCTATTAAGGCATCTATTGGTGCGACTACATCTGACAAAATTGGACAAACTCGTATTGAGACAGGTGCTTTAGTTACTGCTTCTGGTGAAGTAACTGTAACCTTTAAAAATGTTGATGGTGTAAATGATGTTACTTTGGAGTCTGTGAAGATTTCGCATTCAGCAGGGACAGGACTTGGTGTTTTGACAGAAGTGATTAATAAAAACTCTGATAAAACAGGTATTCGCGCTCAAGCGAATGTTATTACAACTTCTGATACATCTATTGCAAGTGGAAGTATGGCGGGTATTATGCTTAATGGTGTCTCTATTGGGGATATTATTGGGATTCAAAAGAATGATAGCGATGGTCGTTTGGTGCAAGCTTTCAATGCAGCTACAATGCACACAGGTGTTGAAGCCTATACGGATAATCTTGGTCGTTTGAATCTAAGAAGTATGGATGGACGCGGTATTTCTTTGAAAATGAATGGTCCTGTCGGACAAGGACCTGTAGCGATTGCAAATGTAAATGGCGGACAAAGTCTTACTGGTAATGGTTCTAGTAACTATGGACGCCTCTCATTAGTGCGAACTGATGCAAGAGATGTTATTGTAAGTGGTGTGAATATTAGCTCAACAGGATATAATGATGAAACTAAAGTAGCTCAAACTACGGTAAACCTAAGAAACATAACAGGTGTGTTTAATACCGATGTGAAATCTGCTGCTGGTGCGAACTATAATGCAGTAATCGCAAGTGGTGGAGCTGACCTTGGTGCTGGTGTAACAACCCTACGCGGTGCAATGGTAACAATGGATATTGCTGAATCTGCTCAAAAAATGCTTGATAAGATTAGGGCAGACCTTGGTTCTGTTCAAGGACAAATGGTGAGCACAGTCAATAACATCACTATTACTCAAGTGAATGTTAAGGCAGCTGAATCTGGTATCCGCGAAGTGGATTTTGCCGCTGAAAGCTCTGAATTTAGTAAGCTCAATATCTTGGCTCAATCTGGTAGTTACGCGCTTTCTCAAGCAAATGCTATCCAACAAAACATCTTAAGATTGCTTAACTAAGGTTAGGCTTTCTTTTAAGGCTCGGTGCTTTCTCTTGAGCTCGGGCTTAGGGCTTTAAATCTTTTAAATAGCGCGATTAGGCTTCTAGCCTAGCGCGACACTTGGCTTTGGCTTTTAGTTCAAGGCTTGGTTTAACTCACCTCTTGGGAGCTTAGTTTTCCTTAGCTCTCTTTTTTTGGGGTGTGGTTAGGTTCTTTGTTTAGCTAGGTCATCTCAGGGACGAGGCATCTAGCGAATGCAGCAAGGAGTCGCGCTAACGTGCGTGTGAAGCTGCATTTTTTGACATTAAACGAGGTTTGCCATTCTTATAGCTCCTCCGCTCCTTCTCCTCCCTTATCTTGTGAGGGAGGCTGTTTCATCTATGTTAAAATTTCCTTAATAAAAATCTTTTGTAAAAATCAGCATAGAATCCAAATAAAGATAATTTATCTGTAATCAATGTATATCCTAGCATAATCTGCACTCTATCCCCACCTTTCTTTATTTATCTTTTTTAAAAGAGGGAAATAGAAGTAAATTTATAAAAAACAAAATATCTAAAATCTACAATTTTTTATTAACAAAATACGCTTATAATACAACCTTTACTTTTCAACGCGGAGTATAGCGCAGCCTGATTAGCGCGCACCCTTGGGGTGGGTGAGGTCGTGGGTTTGAATCCCGCTACTCCGACCATTGTATCTATTCTAAGACTTACAAAATCTTTTATTCTTTTTATATCATATGTAGCATTGTAGCTTGTAGTATTTTGAAAATGTGTAAATAGATGAGTTTATAAAGGAATGTGTTTTGCTTCCTTGCTTTAGAATCTAAAGCAAGGAAGCGATATGGGTCAAGTAAGTGCAGGTAGGAATGATGAAGCAATGTATAAGGGATTAGAATCCTTTGGTGCGCGACTAATGCTTGGTGTGTTGCTTAGCATAATATGCGCTCTATCTCTCTATGGGCAAAAAATCTCGCAAGTGGCACAAATTGTGGGGATTAGAGAAAATAGCTTAGTGGGCTATGGCTTAGTCATAGGTTTAAATGGAAGTGGTGATAAAAGTGGCTCAAAATTCACTATGCAAAGCGTAGCAAATATGCTAGAGAGTGTAAATGTCAAACTCTCCGCAAATGATATAAAATCAAAAAATGTCGCTGCGGTTATGGTAACTGCGAGCTTACCGCCTTTTGCAAGACAGGGCGATAAGCTTGATATTCTCGTCTCTTCTATTGGCGATGCGAAGTCTATCAGCGGTGGAACGCTCGTAATGACGCCTCTTACAGGGGTTGATGGTAATATTTATGCGTTAGCACAGGGCAATATCCTTATGGGCGAGAGCGGGAGCGCACTCTCTGGCACAATCATTGGCGGGGCGAGTGTGGAACGCGAAGTGGGCTACAATCTCTATAATCAGCAAAATGCGACTTTGAGCTTGAAAAAAACAGATTTACAAAATGCGATTAAGATTCAGCAAACGCTTAATGAGGTGTTTGGCGATGCGGTTGCGGTAGCGGTAGATGCGCGGACACTTAAGCTCAATAAGCCGGAAAATTTGAGTATGGTTGAATTTTTAGCATTAGTTGAGGAAGTCGAGGTAGATTACTCACATAAAGAACGTATAGTGATTGATGAAAAGTCTGGCACGATTGTAGCGGGTGTGGGCATCACAATCGACCCGGTGATTATCACGCACGGCGATATTACGATAAAAATCTCTAATGAAATGCCCGATGACCCCGAGGCAGTGAAGCTTGAGGACGGCACAATAATGAGCAAGGCACAAGGCACGATTAGTAGCACAGATGGCGCAAAACCCACGGTTTCAAGCGTAGTCAAGGCATTGCAGAGAATGGGTGCAACCCCGCGCAATGTGATTTCAATCCTCGAGAGTATGCGCAAATCGGGCGCATTGAGAGCGGAAATAGAAGTAATGTAAAAAAAGGAGTGCAAATGCGAGGGCTTAAAAAAATTACAGAATCTATCAAAGATGTAAAATTTGCAGTAGGCTTAATGCTTGATTCTATAATTATGCTAAAGATTCATAATCTTTATAGATTCTAAGGAGCGCAAAATGATGAATAGTATTAATAATGCAGCGGCAATCTCTGCGTATCAAAGGGCGCAAGATTCACAACTTTCACGCGTAGATGAGACAAAGGACGACAAGGCACTAAGGGAGCAAACCGACCAATTTGAATCTATCTTGCTTAAATTTATGCTTGAGAGCGCAATTAAAAATGACGATACACTTTATCCAAAACAGCCCGGGAGCGATATTTACCACTCTATGTATATTGATAACCTAAGCCAAGAGCTAAGCGGTAGTTTTGGGTATAGTGAGCTTTTGTTTAATTATCTAAAGGAGCAACAAAGCGCAGGTAGGGTGCATTTGGCACATAGAGGGACAAATAATCCTTATGGAAAATAATGTCATCAACCCAAGCCTTTTAGAGCATTTAAATAGTAGCGATAAAAGTGTTTTGCTCGAAACTCTCGCTACATTGATTCAAAGTACTTATGGCACAGAGCAGGAATTTAAAAAACTCCAAAGTGATTTTAATAGCCTAAAAGCCTTGTATGAATGGGTGCTTGAGCTTATCCCACAAGCAATTTGTGTAATGGAAACCAATGGAAATGTGTTTTATCGTAATGCAGAGGCGAGTAAAATCGCAGATATGTTTGAGAATGTGGCACATTTGGGCGAGGGCGAAAGTGAAGTAGCGTATAAGGAGCAGTTTTATCTCCTGCAAATTAGCGTGAAAAATGACAAAAAAGTGATGAGCGCGACAAATATTACAAACCAAAAGCGACAAGAAAGACTTGCGTCTATGGGACAAATCTCCGCGCATTTGGCACACGAGATTCGAAACCCCATAGGCTCGATTTCACTCCTTACTTCTACGCTTTTGAAACGCGCTGGAGTGCAGGTAAAACCGCTCGTGCTAGAGATAAAAAAGGCAATTTGGCGTGTGGAAAGGCTGATTAACACGACTTTGCTTTGGACAAAAGGTGTGAATGCAAATCGCACATTGCGTGATTTAGGTGAGTTTAAAAACGAGCTAATGCAGAGTGTGGGGCATTATACCTACTCTAAACCCATTGATTTTAACTTTAATCTTGAATCTAATGCACAAATTTTCGCTGATTTTGATTTGCTTAGTATCGTGCTGCAAAATTTCTTGTCAAATGCCATTGACGCGATTGAGGAGGGCGAGTGCAGTAATGGCGTGGTGAATGTGAGCTTTAGCGAGGACGAGGCATTTTGGTGCTTTGTCTTTAGCGATAATGGCGCGAGTATCACCGATAAGAATTTGCTTTTTGAGCCATTTAAGACGACAAAGCTAAAGGGCAATGGCTTGGGCTTGGCATTGTGTCAGCAAATCGTCAATGCGCACAATGGTAGTATTTCGCTCAATGAAAACACAGATGATAAAATCTTTTATATAAAAATTGCTAAAAGCTAAGAATCTTGCTGTTATAATGCGCGTTTAATTTGGCTTAAGGAAAGTAGAATGCGTATTACAAAGATTACAGCGACAAAGGGCTTTGAGCGCGAGTTTAGCGGGATTGCCACCGATAAATCTATTTCGCATCGTAGCGTGATTTTTGCGCTTTTGGCAAATGCCTCTTGTAGAGTGGAAAATTACCTTATGGGTGAGGATACTCTGCATACCCTGCATATTGCGCGTGAATTGGGGCTTGGCGTGGAGCAAAAAGAAAATGTTTTAATCCTCACGCCACCAAAGCAGATAAAAGAGCCTCACAAGGTGCTTGATTGTGGGAATGCGGGGACGGGAATGCGCCTTTTTTCAGGATTTTTGAGTGGGGTTAAGGGGCATTTTGTCCTAAGTGGCGATGAATACTTGAATGAACGCCCGATGAAACGCATTATTGAGCCATTAAATAGTATAGGAGCGCATATTATAGGGAGAGAGAACAATGCCTATGCGCCTTTAAGCATTACAGGCGGGGAGATAAAGAGCTTTAATTACACAAGCAAGATTGCCTCCGCACAAGTCAAAAGTGCAATGATATTAGCAGGGCTTCAGGCAGAGGGAACTTCGAGATTCTATGAGCCATTTTTAAGTCGCAATCATACAGAAAATATACTTCAGGGTATGGGCGTGGAAATGAGTACAAAAGAGCAAGAAAATGGTGCGTATGAAGTGGAATTTAAGGGGCAGGGGCGTAAAAAATTAGAATCCTTTGATTTGTGTGTGCCCGCAGACCCTTCGAGCGCATTTTATTTTGCGGTGGCAGCGTGTGTGCTACAATCAAAGGTTAAGCTTAAAAATGTGCTTTTAAATAAAACACGCATACAAGCTTTTAAGATTTTAGAAGCTATGGGTACGGAGGTAAAATACGAGCTTCACCACTCACTTTATGAGGAAGTAGGGGATATTGAGGTGTGTGGCAAGAGCCTTCGGGCTATCAATGTGGAGAGCGAGATAGCGTGGCTTATAGATGAGATTCCAGCCCTTAGTATTGCATTTGCAGTGGCGAGTGGCACTTCAAGGGTGGCTAATGCGAAAGAGTTGCGCGTAAAAGAAAGTGATAGAATCCACGCTACAATTACGAATCTACGCGCTATGGGGATAAAATGCGAGGAATTTGAAGACGGATTTAGTGTGTGTGGTGGCGAACTTAAGAGGGCGCGGGTAGATTCTTTTGGCGATCATCGTATTGCGATGAGCTTTGCCATAGCAATGCTTGTGTGCGGAGGTGAGATAAGCGATAGCGCGTGTATTGATGTGTCTTTTCCACAATTTCTTGATTATCTTTCCTCAATTACACATATAGAAAATATCAATGAGTAAGGATTTATGATGCAAGTAAAACTCGCTCAAAAATATGGCTTTTGCTTTGGCGTGAAGAGGGCAATTCAAATCGCCGAGGATAATCGTAATGCTATTACCTTTGGTCCGCTTATACATAATGCAAAAGAAATTGATAGATTAAAAAGGGATTTTGGTGTAACTTTGGGAGAGAATCTAGAGGAAGTGCAAGAGTGTGATAATGTAATCGTGCGCACACATGGCATTACTAAGGGGGATTTAGAGATTTTAAAAGAACGCGGTAATAATGTGATTGACGCGACTTGCCCCTTTGTAACAAAGCCCCAAAAAATTGTAAAGAAGATGTCCCAAGAGGGTTATCAAATCATTGTTTTTGGCGATAGGAATCACCCAGAAGTCAAAGGTGTGGCGAGTTATGGCGAGAATGTGGAGATTGTGGCAAGTGTTGATGAAATAGCGCAGTGCAAATTACAGAAAAAAGTAGCCCTTGTATCGCAAACAACCAAGCAGATAAAGCAGTTTGGTGAGATAGCAGCCTTTATTATCTCTCAAACAAATGAAGCGCGTGTGTTTAATACGATTTGTAATGCGACTTTTGAGAATCAAAGTGCGGTGCTTGAACTCAGCAAAGAAGTAGATATAATGATAATAGTGGGTGGCAAAAACTCTTCAAACACAAAGCAGTTGCTTAAAATTGCTCAAAATTATTGCGAAAATAGCTATTTGGTAGAGGATAAAAACGAGCTGCAAGAGCAGTGGTTTAAAGGTAAAAAGCTATGCGGCATTACCGCAGGGGCTTCTACACCGGATTGGATCATTGAGGGCGTGAGGGAGAAAATTGAGCAGTTTTAGGTGATTTTTTGAGCGTGCGGATATTCTTAAGGTATAGCAAGGTTTTGCTTTGGTAGAATCTGCAAGATTTTAATTTCCATAGCAAAGGGTTTTGATGTTAGTGAATTTGGACAACGATAATTCTTTTATCGATGAAGAGGATTTTGCTACTTTATATGCAGCGAGTGAAAAAGGGGCAGATGAAGGTGCGATACAGACGGGCGAGATTGTAGAGATAAATGATGAATACGCAATGGTAGCAATCCCACACGCAAAACGCGAGGCAAGGCTTAGAATTTCTGAAATTACTAAAAATGGTGAGTTGTTGTTTAAAAAAGGCGATAGGATTGAAGTATTTGTATCTCAATCAAGGCAGGGACCGAGTGCTTCATATATAAAAGCGCAGAAAATGAAGAGGATTGTTGAGAAAATAGCGGAACTCGCAGATGGTTATCAAGATAAGATCATCGAAGCAAAGATAATTGGTAAAAATAAGGGTGGTTTTGTGATGGAGTATGATGGCATAGATGTATTTATGCCACGCAGAGACTCTGCAATTCGCGAGGACGATAAGGCAAAAGGCAAAACATACAAGGTAGCCATTATTAAGGTTGATAAGGAGAGTAATTCAATCATTGTATCGCGCAAAAGATTTTTTGAGCTTGATGATGAAAAGCGCAAGGAATTATGTGAGAAGATTCTAAAGAATGATGAGGTGCAAAAGGGTGTGATTACTAAAATTGCACCCTTTGGAATCTTTGTCGATGTAGGTGGCGTGGAGGGGCTAGTGCATTACACGGAGCTTAGCCATAAAGGACCAATCAATCCCTCAAAGAATTTCAAAGAAGGTGATGAAGTAATGGTGAGGGTGCTTGGCTTTGATGATAAAAAAAGACGATTTACACTCTCTATGAAAGCACTCAATGGCGACCCGTGGGTAGAAATAGAAAAAGAGCTTGAAGTGGGATATGCTATTAAAGTAAGTGTAAGTAATATAGAGCCTTACGGGGTATTTGTGGATTTGGGGAATGATATTGAGGGCTTTTTGCATATTTCTGAAATCTCGTGGGATAAAAATATCAAGCATCCTTCAAGTTACTTGAGCGTAGGGCAGGAAATTGATGTAGAGATTATAGAGATTAATACAGAGACGAGAAAGTTGCGCGTATCGCTTAAAAAACTCCTTGATAAACCTTTTATTGCTTTTAGCAAAGCACATCAAGTTGGCGATGTGCTTAAGGGCAAGGTAGCGACTTTAACAGACTTTGGTGCGTTTATCAAGATTGGCGCAGTAGATGGGCTGTTACACAATGAGGACGCGTATTGGGATAAGAATCTAAAGTGTAAAGATGGATTGCAAGTGGGTGATGAAATAGAGGTGAAAATCATTAAGATTGATAAGGAGAATGAGCGAATTTCGCTTTCTCGTAAAGTCTTTTTAGAATCTCCAGCAAAAATATTTGGTAAAACACATAAAGCCGATGATGTGGTAAAAGGTGTGGTGATAGACATAAAAGACTTTGGTATCTTTGTGAAAATTGATGAAATGGAAGCACTCATTCGCAATGAAGAGATTTATCCGCTTAAAAAAGAGGAGATTAAGCTAGGAGATGAAATATCTTGCGCAATAGCTCACATTGATGAGGAAAATAACAAAGTGAGAGCTTCTATCAAAAGGCTAGAGAGACAAAAAGAAAAAGAAGCATTAAAGACTTTTAATTCTGATGAGAAAATGACTCTTGGCGATAAGCTGAAAAATCGCCTTTAGGAGAGTGTAGGGAGTGAAAAAGCTTGTATTCGTTGCGGTGCTTGTAGCTGTTATAGGTGCGGCTATTTATGGGGTTTTGTATCTTGATAAAATATCAGTAGCACCTGCTTTTGAAGCAAAGCCTATGGAGCTTCCTCAAGTGGGTGGCGAGATAGAGCACAAAGAGGAGAATTGGCTAGGCTTTGTCCCAGATAATGACGAGTTGCCTTATGCCTACCCGGCGACAGAACTTAGTATTCGTTTTGATTTTCTCGCACCTGATGCCAAGCGCACGATACCTTCGGCTATTAGCATTGATGACCTTGATGAGTATAAGTTTGCTTGTGTGAAGCAGGTTTTAGCGCAAAATAATATAGAATCTGCCTATTACAAATCAGGCAATGTGCTTAAACTTATGGTGTTTGTAAGTGATGAAGCAATGTATGAGAAGCTCTTAGCAGATTTGAAATACTATCGTCTGCAATTTAGCGTGCAATAAACTGCAAAAAGGAGTGAATATGAAATATAAAGTCATCGTATGCGACCATATCCATCAAAGAGGGCTTGATTTACTTAGCACACAGAGTGATGTTGAGATGGAGAATCTTGCCTCTATACCAAAAGATGAACTACTTAGCAAAATTTCAAGTGCTGATGTGGTAATTACGCGTAGCTCGACTGATGTGGGTGAGAAATTTTTAGAATCTTCGGGGCAAATACGTGCGGTGGTGCGTGCAGGTGTGGGCGTAGATAATGTCGATATTGAGGGTTGCTCTCGCAAGGGTATTGTAGTAATGAATGTGCCTACTGCAAATACTATCGCCGCAGTGGAGCTCACAATGGCTCATCTTATCAACGCCGTGCGTAATTTTCCCGGTGCAAATACACAGCTTAAAAATGAGCGCAAATGGAAACGTGAAGATTGGTATGGGATTGAGCTTAAAGGCAAGAAACTAGGCATTATTGGTTTTGGCAATATTGGCTCACGCGTGGGACTGCGTGCGAAAGCCTTTGAAATGGAGGTTTTGGCTTATGACCCTTATATTTTGCCTTCAAAAGCCACCGATGTGGGTATTACCTACACAACAAACTTTGATGATATTCTCTCCTGCGATATTATTACGATTCATACACCAAAAAATGCAGAAACAAAAGATATGATAAAGGCGGCTCAAATCGCAAAAATGAAAGACGGCGTGATACTCATTAACTGCGCGCGGGGTGGTTTGTATAACGAAAAAGACCTTTATGATGCGCTAAAGAGTGGCAAGATTAAATGGGCTGGGCTTGATGTATTTGGTAAAGAACCAGCTATTGATAATCCTTTGCTTGATTTGCCAAATGTTTATGTAACGCCACATATTGGAGCAAATACATTAGAATCTCAAGAGCAGATTGCTATTCAAGCTGCGGAGGCAGCTATTGAGGCGGCACGAGGCTCAAGCTATCCAAATGCACTCAATCTCCCCATAAAAGAATCCGAACTCCCAAGTATGGTAAAACCTTATCTTGAGCTTATGCAAAAGCTAGGATTCTTAGCAGCACAGGCAAATAAGGGTGTGATCACTTCGATTCACGTAGAAGCACAGGGTGAGATTAGCTCCTATGCGGATTCATTGCAGACTTTTGCGCTTGTTGGTGCGCTCAAGGCGAGTTTAGGCGACAAGATTAATTATGTCAATGCGCCTTTTATGGCAAAAGAGCGCGGTATTGATGTGAAAGTTCAAAAGAAGCAAGCAAGTGATACTTACAAAAATCACATTTCTATTAGCCTAAGCACACAAAATGAGAATCTTTCATTAAGTGGCACGGTGTTTGAAGATAAGCACTTGCGCTTGACTTCGATTAATAATTTTCAATTTGATATTGAGCCAAAGGGTAATATTATTTTCTTTAGAAATACCGATGTGCCCGGTGTGATTGGTTCCGTGGGAAGTATTTTAGGAGACAATCAAGTTAATATTGCCGATTTCCGCCTTGCTCGTCAAAATAAAGAGGCTATGGCAGTGATACTTGTAGATTCACAAGTTTCTAGCGAGGTGCTAAAGCAGCTTGAGCAAATCCCCGCAGCTATTAATGTCAAAATGCTTAATATTTAAATAGAATCTTAAGTAGAGTGAAAGCTCCGTGCTAGATTCTATGCCTTTTCAGACTTACATCATCTTTGAGAATTCTTCTAGTGCATTCGCCACACAGAGAATTCTAAGCTCCCCTCTATTTGCTGATTTTGATTTTAGCTTACAGCTTGTCCCCACACCAAAGGAATATAGCAATAACTGCACCTTGTCTATTTTGCTTGAGTGGGGCAGGGATTGTGAATCTTATCACAATGTAGATTCTAAAAATATGCAAAATGATAGCATTCAAAACGTCAAGATTCAAAATTGCGAAATTGATAAAAGCAACATTGCAGGGGATAATATCAAAAATAAAAATTTTCAAGGAGATTTTATAAAATCTATTAGCTCACTATTAGCACAAAAGCATATTAAGCACGATATAATACACCTTTAATTCACTTTAAGGATAGATATTGAAGGATTATAATCATATTCATATTAGCGGTGCGCGTGAGAATAATCTAAAAAACATCAATCTTAGTATTCCTAAAAATCAGCTCGTTGTTTTTACAGGTTTGTCGGGTTCGGGTAAATCCACTCTTGCCTTTGACACACTCTATGCAGAGGGGCAACGCCGATATATAGAATCTCTCTCAAGTTATGCTCGGCAGTTTTTAGATAAAGTCGGTAAGCCTGATGTGGATAAAATCGAGGGACTCACTCCCGCAATTGCTATTGACCAAAAGACAACAAGTAAGAATCCACGTTCAACGGTTGGCACGATTACAGAAATTTATGATTATTTGCGTCTGCTTTACGCGCGTGTGGGTATTCAGCATTGCCATATATGTGGCGAGAAAATTTCCCAAATGAGTGCGACAGATATTATCGAGCAGATTCTCAATCTCCCCGATGGCGCAAAGATGATATTCCTTGCGCCTATTGTCAAGGAAAAAAAGGGGAGTTTTAATGACAAAATAGAATCCTTGCGCCAAAAGGGCTATGTGCGAGCGATGATTGATGGCGTAATGGTGCGACTTGATGAAGAGATTGAACTTGCTAAAAATAAAAAGCATAGCATTAAAATTGTGATTGATAGGGTAGTGAATATAGCGGAAAACCACACGCGTATCGCGCAAGGAGTAGAAAAAGCACTTAAGGAATCTTATGGCGAAATTGAAGTAGAGATTATTCATAATGACGAAAAAAAGTTTTTGCATTATTCCGAACATTTCGCGTGTTTTAAGTGTAAGGTGAGTTTTGAGGAGCTAGAGCCGCTTGGATTCTCATTTAACTCACCAAAGGGTGCGTGTGAGGATTGTTTGGGGCTTGGGGCGAAGTATGCCATTGATTTGAAAAAAATCCTTGATAAATCCCAACCGCTAAATAAGGGCGGTATCAAAATTATCTTTGGATTTAATCGCAATTATTACGCGGAGCTTTTTTATGCGTTTTGTCGTAGCGCAAAGATTGACCCAAATCTTAGCTTTGAGGAGTTAAGTAAATCACAGCAGAGCAGTCTGCTCTATGGTAATGAGCAAGAAGTAGAGATTCAATGGAGGTCAAGTAAGCTAAAACGTCCTTGGAAAGGTATTTTGCAAATTGCTTATGATATGCTAAAAGATGATAAGGATTTGGGGGATTATACGACTGAAAAGGTATGTCCTACTTGTAATGGACACCGCTTGAAGCTAGAATCTTTAAGTGTTAAGGTTGCTGGGCTTGGCATAGGGGAAGTTATTGATATGCCCATACAGCAGGTTTATGAATTTTTTAATGATACGAGTGCGTTTTCCTATTTTAACGAGCAAAATCGCTTTATTGCCGAGCCAATTTTGAAAGAAATCCGCGAGAGATTATTTTTTCTCTATGATGTGGGGCTTGGCTATCTCACTTTGGGGCGTGATGCGAGGAGCATTAGCGGGGGAGAATCTCAACGCATACGCATTGCTAGTCAAATTGGTAGTGGGCTTACAGGGGTAATGTATGTGCTTGATGAGCCAAGCATAGGGCTTCACGAGCGTGATACTTTGCGCCTCATTAAGACATTGCGTAGTTTGCAGGAAAAGGGTAATAGCGTGATTATTGTTGAGCACGATAAGGAGACGATTCTAAACGCGGATTATATCGTGGATATTGGACCAGAGGCAGGATTGCGCGGCGGGGAAGTCGTGTTTAGCGGAAATATAGCGGAGCTTTTGGATACAAACACATTCACTGCGGAGTATGTGAAAGGTACGAAAATTATTTTCTATCCGCATAAGCGCAAAATATCGCAGTGGCTTAAAATTTCTAATGTAAATATTCATAATATTACTCATCTTAGTGTGTCTATCCCGCTTTCTCAATTTGTATGTGTAACGGGCGTGAGTGGTAGCGGTAAAAGCTCACTTATTTTGCAGACTTTGCTACCCGTAGCCCAAGAGCTTCTTAATAATGCACGAAAGGTGCAAAAATGCGATGGCGTGGAGATTGCAGGGCTAGAGCATTTGGATAAGGTAATTTATTTAGACCAAAGTCCTATCGGGCGCACTCCTCGTAGTAATCCCGCGACTTATACGGGAGTTATGGACGATATACGCACACTTTTTGCAGATTCTAAAGAATCTAAGGTGCGAGGCTATGGCGTGGGACGCTTTAGCTTTAATGTCAAGGGCGGACGATGTGAAAAATGTCAAGGCGAAGGAGAGATAAAGATTGAAATGCACTTTTTGCCTGACATAATGGTGAAATGCGATGCGTGTAAGGGCGCGAAATATAATCCCCAAACGCTTGAAATTACCTACAAGGGTAAGAATATAGCTGATGTGCTGGGTATGAGCGTGGATTATGCATTGGAGTTTTTTGCAAAAGTGCCAAAAATCGCTCAAAAACTGCGAACACTCCAAGATGTAGGGTTAGGCTATATCAATTTAGGGCAAAATGCCCTCACACTTAGCGGGGGCGAAGCACAGAGGATTAAGCTCGCTAAGGAATTAAGTCGCAAGGATACAGGTAAGACACTCTATGTGCTTGATGAGCCTACCACTGGGCTACATTTTGCTGATGTGGATAGACTGATAAAAGTGCTTCATCATTTGGTGGATTTAGGCAATTCTGTGATTGTTATTGAACATAATTTGGATATGATTAAGAATGCTGATTATATTATCGATATGGGACCCGAGGGTGGGGCTGGTGGCGGAAAAGTTGTTGATTGTGGCTCGGTGGCGCATATAAGTAGTAATTACACTAAGAGCGGAAGTTATACGGGCAAATATCTTGCAAAAGATTTAGAACGTGATGAAATGCTTAAAAACAAGCAAGATTTAGCCAAAAATCCTGCGCGAAATCATAAGACAAGGGAGAAAAAATGAAATATGATGTGCTATTTGGTGGCGTGAGTTTTGAACACGAGATTAGCATTGTGAGTGCGATTGCCATAAAAAAGATTCTAGGTGAGAAAATAGAATCCTTTATTTTTCTTGATAGTGAGCATAGATTCTATCTTATTCCTGCAGATTCTATGAAGTCAAAATTTTTTAGCTCTGGCGCGTATAAGAAATGTATAGAATTATTCGTAGGGCAGGGAGGATTCTATAAAAAGAGCTTTTTTGGATTAAATGCTATCACGCCTCATATTGTGCTCAATCTTATTCACGGCGCAGATGGTGAGGACGGAAGCATAAGCGCATTGCTTGATTTTTATAAAATTGCATTTATCGGTCCTCGCACAGAATCTAGCGTGATGAGTTTCAATAAGGCTCTCACAAAGCTTTTTGCGCGTGAAAGGGGTGTAAAGGTTTTAGAATACGCACTCTTAACGCGTGAAGATTCTAAAAATGTGGAGGATAAATTAAGCAATCTTAAGTATCCATTGATTCTAAAACCCGCACGACTTGGTAGCTCTATTGGCGTGAGTGTGGTAAATGAACCAAAGGAAATAGAATATGCTATGGATTTGGCTTTTGAATATGATGATATGATTTTGGCAGAGCATTTCACAAGTGGCATTAAAGAATATAATCTCGCAGGGTGCAAGGTGAAAAGTGGTGCAGGGAGCGAGTTTGCATACTCTATCATCGAGGAGCCAAGCAAAAAAGAATTGCTTGATTTTGAGCATAAATATTTGGATTTCTCGCGCACATCGCAGGTGCTAAAGGCAGATATTAGCCCAGAGCTTGAAGCTAAGATAAAAGAGAGTTTTACTGCATTGTATGAAAATGCTTTTGAGGGGGCATTAATACGATGTGATTTTTTTGTGATTGATAATGAGGTGTATTTGAATGAAATTAACCCCATTCCTGGTTCTATGGCGAATTATTTGTTTGAGGATTTTGTCTCTATGGTAGATAGTCTAGCATATAGTTTGCCAAAAAAGCATAATATCAATGTGAGTTATAAATACATTGAGCAGATTCATCACGCAAAAGGAAAATAAGTAATGGCACAAAGGCGCATAGAATATCAAGGGGAGTATTTTGAGATAAGCTACCAAAGGCGAGAAGTGCTAGATGTTGCATCTCGTGTAGAATCTACGCCCGATATGGAATTAAGCGCAGATTCTAAAAGCACCAATTCCGCTCCTATTATGCTTTTTTTGCACGGCTGGGGGAGCAATAAAGAAGTAATGAAAGTCGCCTTTGAAAATTATTTTAAAGATTTCTTGCATATTTATGTTGATATGCCCGGTTTTGGCAATAGCCCTAATACAAAGGTGCTTCATACGCAGGATTACGCGCAGATTATGCAAAAATTCCTTTATGATATAAGTGGCACGAAGACGCAAGATTCTATTATCGTAGGACATAGCTTTGGTGGGAAAGTCGCCATATTGTGTGAGCCGCGTGAGATTATTTTGCTTTCATCTGCTGGGATTTTAGTATCTAAATCTTTAGCTGTTCGTGCTAAGATTATGCTTGCAAAGATTATGGGTAAATGTGGGCTTTCGTCATTTGGTAAAATATTTCGCTCAAATGATGTGAAAAAGATGAGTGAGGTAATGTATCAAACTTTTAAGAATGTCGTTGATGAAGATTTTTCATCGCAGTTTGCAACTTACAAAGGAAAGGCGAGTATTTTTTGGGGTAAAGATGATAAGGCTACGCCACTTGTTTGTGGAGAAAGGATGACGAGATTGATTCAAAAAAGTCGTTTTTTTGCATTGGAAGGAGACCACTACTTTTTTTTAAAGCAGGGTAAAATGATAGAAAATTTATACAGGAGTGCGAAATGAAAGATTGTAAAGAATTTGTTATTTTAGGCAAGGTGCAAGGCGTGGGTTTTCGTAAATTTATCAAATCAAGGGTAAATAATATAAATGTGGAGGAAGAACGCATAGTGGGACATATACGCAATATGGAGGACGGCAGCGTGCGTGTAGTGGCACAGGGAGATTTGCAGGCTTTGGGTAAGCTCGAGGATATTTTGTGGGTAGGCACGATAAAAAGTGTTGTGAAAAATGTTAAGGTTACGTCTCTTGCAGAAGATGAAAACCTTATTGGCTTTGAGATTTTAAAGTAGGGATAAAAATGGATATGTTAGTTATTGATATGATAGCGCAGTGGGTGTTTGTAGTAACTCTAGCACTCTATCTAGCGACAAATTTGCAGTGGTACAATTACAGCTTTAAACGAGCGATTTTTAGACATCACAAGTTTATGTGGCATATTTATTACTGCCTTGTGCCTTTTACTTTATATTTTGGGACGTTTTTTCTTACTCGACCGCTTGGCGATTATTTACTTGTCGCATTGAGTATGGTATATGCCATAGCCATTATTGTGTGGTATTTGAGACTTGATAAAAAGCTTAATTTCACAAAAAGAATTGTTCGATATTTTGTTATTTTGTTTATCTTTATGACTTTTAATAAAAGTCTATGTTACTTTCTAGGCATAGAGAGTAGATTGCTTGATTTAATGCCGCTAGGCTTTGCAGTGATTATCTCTCGTATGTATGAAAAAGTCTTGCTTGATAGATTTGTAACTCTTGCCAATAGCAAATTAAAACTTATGTCTAATCTAAAAATTATTTGTGTAACAGGTAGCTATGGCAAAACAAGTATTAAGAACTTTATAGAGCAGATTCTAAAGGAGAAATATCGCGCGTATGCTACACCTCGCAGTGTGAATACATACACAGGTATAGTTGCGGATATTAATCACAATATTGACTATACGACCGAAATCTATATCGCTGAAGCCGGAGCGCGAGAGAAGGGAGATATATCGCAAATTGCGCATTTTTTGAATCCTCATTATGCGGTGATAGGAGAGATAGGTGAGCAACATATTGAGTATTTCAAGCATATTGATAATATCGTGGCGACAAAATTTGAGTTACTCGAGAGTGAGAGGCTAAAAAAGGCTTTTGTATTTAAGGATAATCCTAAGCCAAAAGAAATAGCACCGGGTGTGGCAAAGAAGATTCAGTATTTTCCTGAAGAAGTGCGTAATATCCAAGCAACGCTTGAAGGCACGAGTTTTGAGCTATTTATAAAAGGCGAGTGGTATAAATTTGAAACAATGGTTTTAGGATACTTTAATGTCACAAATCTTAGTGTTGCCATTTATATGGGCGCAGAATTTGGCGTGAGGATAGAGGATATACAAAGGGCTGTAAGGAGAATAGAGCCTGTGCCTCATCGTTTGAATAAAATTGAGACGAATCAGAAAATGATACTTGATGATAGTTTTAATGGGAATCTTAAAGGAATGAAAGAGGCTATTCGCCTCTCATCTCTCTATAATGGTAGGAAAATTATCGTAACACCGGGCATTGTAGAAAGCACAGAAGAGGCAAATATAGAGCTTGCAAAAGCTATTGATGAGGTGTTTGATATTGCGATTATTACCGGAGAGCTTAATGCAAAAATTCTACAAACTCATATTCACAAGGCTCAAAGAATCATTTTGAAGTCCAAAACACAGCTCGAAGATATGCTTAAATCTTGCTCAAAGCCCGGTGATTTGGTGCTTTTTAGTAATGACGCGCCGAATTATATCTAAACAGGATTCAGAAGGGATAAGATAGTGGATAGAATCTATGCACCTTGGCGGAGCAAATACTTTGGTTCGAGTGAGGAGGGCTGTATATTTTGCACTATTGCAGATAATCCGCAAGATGATGAAAAAAACCACGTGATTTACCGCGATGAATTGGTATTTGGCGTTATGAATCTTTATCCTTATACACCCGGACATTTTATGCTTTTGCCTCTTAAGCATTGTGATTCGCCCGAAAAGTTGCCTTTAGAGACTTGGCTACACTTGCATATGCTTTCACATAAGGCAGTTGCACTTTTGTATGAGTATGGCGCACAGGGTGTGAATGTGGGCTTAAATATCAAAAAAGCTGGTGGTGCGGGGATACCCGAGCATTTGCATATGCACTTTGTGCCTCGCTATATGGGTGATACGAACTTTATGACGAGCATAGCAGAGGCTCGCACTTTTGGTATGGATTTTGATAGTATTTATATAAAAATAAAATTGCTAAGCGAGAAATATTTTACACAACGAGGAGATATGAAATGAGCGCAAAAAACATATTTTTTTCACGACTATTTGTGATAATGTGTGCGTGTGGGGGATTATCTGTATTAAGCTATGGGGCGAATGATAGATACAATCATCTGCTTTTTAGCAATAACTACACTGAAGTGCGAAAGGGCATTAATCTTGGCGCTGATATTGAAGCACGTTTGCGCGGCTCTACACCGTTATATGATGCGGCACGCAAGGGGAATATGGAGATTTTATATCTCTTAATTGAGCGCGGGGCTGATGTGAATGCGATTTGCCACGGCGAAACCCCTTTGCTCAAGGTGGCTGCACTCAATAATTATAAATTTGCTAAAGCCCTCATTGCTAAGGGTGCGGAGGTCAATGTAGCTGACGAGCATTTGGGCAATACACCCTTGCATTATGCGGTAATGAAAAAAAATACAGAGATGATAAGGCTACTTTTGTCAAATGGTGCAGATATGTATGCGCAAAATCATCGAGGTGATACTCCAGCACGTTATATTCTCGCTTCACGCTCACTTCCTGCGGTGAGTATCAAAAATAGTGATGTTACATTAAATGCTTCATCATTCAATCTTGGCGAGGGCAGTGCGAATATTAGCGTATCTAATCAAAGCTCTAAGGTGATAAATGTGCGCTATGTGGCACTATATATCAATGGAGAATTAATAAATGAAGCAGAGGTCAATAAGAGAATCCCACCAAATAGTAGCGCAGTGGTAACGAGCCTTAGAATCCCAAGTAATACCTATGAGAATATAAGGCTTAAAAAATCTGGCACGACAAATATTAAATATGGTTTTGCACTTGAGTATGAAATGGAGGGCAAAAATAAGAATCTTTATAAAAAAACAGATACAGAATTGAAGTTGTGGTGAGGATTCTAAGAACATTCTGTTTTGTTAGAATCTAAGTCTTAAAAATAAGCTTTAGAATTAAAAAGCGGCTTTGGTAATTTCCACGCATAATTCGCCAAATTCAAAATATAAAAGCCACGCAAAGCATACAAAGAGCACACCGCAGATTCTATCAATAATAACAAAGGCGCGGGTGTTGATATGGCTCCGTGCTACACTAGCGCATATGATTATACACACAAAGGCGGCAAAGAGTGAGCACCATAGTGCAATAAATCCTAGCTCCATACCCTCATCAATAAAGGGTGTAACCAAAAATACAAAGAATAAAATAGCCTTGGGGTTTGAGAGATTAATGATAAGTCCCTGTATATAGCCCTCTTTGCGCTCCTCTTGCGATATGCTTAAATCATAGTTTTGTGCTTTCATTGTAAGTATTATGAATCCTAGGTAGAGCAAATAGCTTCCGCCTATAATACTAAGAATAAGCTGTGCAATAGGGGTATTGAGCCAATGACTAAGCCCCGCGTAAATGAGTGTAAGATATAGACACCAGCCACTTGCGATACCTAATAGCACTTTGAATCCTTGCCCCACACCAAAGCGCAAAGTAGTCTTTAATGTAAGGAGTATATCAGGTCCGGGAGTAATCGCGCCAAAAAATCCCATTAGGCATAAAAGTATGATTTTTTCATTAATGTCCATTTAAAATTCCCGCTTGTGTAATGTGGGTAAAATTATATACTATTTTACGCAAGAAGTAAGCCTATTTTTAAGCAATATAGGCTAGAATACGCGTTTTATAAAACAAAAGGGAGCTAAAAGTGGAGAGTCTATTGGAAGAGAAAAGTATAGATATACAACTTGATGAATCAATCAAAGGCAGTTATCTTGATTATTCTATGAGTGTGATTGTAGGTAGGGCGTTACCTGATGCAAAAGATGGGCTAAAGCCGGTGCATAGGAGGATTCTCTACGCGATGAACGAGCTAAGCCTTTCACCTAGACGCCCTTACAAAAAAAGTGCTAGAATCGTGGGCGATGTGATTGGTAAATACCACCCGCACGGTGATACAGCAGTATATGATGCGCTTGTGCGTATGGCGCAGGATTTTTCTATGCGACTTGAACTTGTCGATGGGCAGGGAAATTTTGGTAGCATTGATGGCGATGGCGCAGCGGCTATGCGTTATACCGAAGCGCGTATGACAAGTGCAAGTGAGGAAATGCTCCGTGATATTGAAAAAGACACCGTGGAATTTGTGCCAAATTATGACAACACGCTTGAGGAACCTGATGTTTTGCCGACACGATTTCCAAATTTGCTTGTAAATGGTTCAAGCGGGATTGCTGTGGGTATGGCGACTTCTATCCCACCACATCGTATTGATGAGATTATAGATGCGCTTATTTATGTGATTGATAACAATACAAGTGATGTGGAGGATATACTCCCACTCGTGCAGGGACCTGATTTTCCAACAGGTGGGATTATTTATGGCAAAGCCGGAATCTTAGAGGCGTATCGCACCGGACGGGGTAGAATCCGTGTGCGCGCTAAAGTGCATATTGAAAAAACAAAGACAAAAGACATTATTGTCATTGATGAAGTGCCTTATCAAGTCAATAAGGCAAAACTTGTAGAGCAAATTAGTGAGCTGGCAAAAGAGAAAATTATTGAAGGCATTTCAGAAGTGCGCGATGAAAGTGATAGAGAGGGGATTCGCGTGGTAGTGGAGCTTAAACGCGATGCGATGAGCGAGATTGTGCTTAATCATCTTTTTAAATCCACGACAATGGAAAGCACCTTTGGGATTATCCTCCTTGCTATTAATAATAAAGAGCCAAAGATTTTTAATCTCCTTGAACTTTTGCAGATTTTTATCGCTCATCGCAAGACGATTATTATCCGCCGTACGATTTTTGAGCTTGAGAAAGCAAAGGCGAGAGCACATATTTTAGAGGGTTTAATCATTGCACTTGATAATATTGATGAGGTGATTAAAACGATTCGTGCCTCCGCAGATTCTGAATCTGCAAAAAATGCGCTTGTTGCAAAATTTAAACTAAGCGAACTTCAAGCAAAAGCAATCCTTGAAATGCGTTTGCAACGACTAACAGGTTTAGAGCGAGATAAAATCAATGCTGAATATGCTGAATTACAAGAGCAAATCGCTTATTTAGAATCCATTCTCAAAAGTGAAGAAAAGCTTAAAAACATTGTAAAAGAAGAGCTTTTAGAAATCAAGGATAAGTTTAGCACCAAGAGGCGCACACAAATTGAAGAAAATTATGATGCCATTGATGTGGAGGATTTAATTTCTAATGAAAAGGTAGTCGTTACAATGAGCCATAGGGGCTATGTTAAGCGTGTATTACTTAAAACTTATGAAAAGCAAAATCGTGGCGGTAAGGGCAAGATTAGTGGAAATACGCACGATGATGATTTTATAGAATCTTTCTTTGTGGCAAATACGCACGATACGATTATGTTTGTAACAAACAAAGGGCAGCTCTATTGGCTCAAGGTGTATAAGATTCCAGAAGCGGGGCGCACAGCCATTGGTAAGGCAGTTGTGAATCTTATCAATCTCCAGCCTGATGAAAAGATTATGGCGACTATTACCACGACAGATTTTAATGATGATAAATCGCTTGTATTCTTTACAAAAAATGGTATTGTCAAGCGCACAAATCTAAAAGAGTATGGTAATATTCGTAGCGTGGGCGTAAGGGCGATTAATCTTGATGAGAAAGATGAGCTTGTAACAGCGCATATTGTGGATTTGAACGTCAAGGAATTGTTTATCGCAACTCATCAAGGTATGTGTATCCGTTTTAGCGTGAATGAATTACGCGAGATTGGGAGGGTTAGTCGTGGGGTAAGTGGCATTAAGTTTAAAGCAAATAAAGATTATGTCATTGCCGCTACGACCATCACAAGCGATACAGATAAGCTCTTAACCGTGAGTGAGCAGGGGATTGGCAAACAAACACTTGCCGGTGAGTATCGTCTGCAGTCTCGTGCTGGTAAGGGTGTAATCGTTCAAAAGCTTACTTCAAAGACAGGGAATCTTGTCAGCGTGGTAAATATTAACGATGAAAATATGGATTTAATGGTGCTTACAAGCTCGGGCAAGATGATACGCGTGGATACAGAGGCGATTCGCGAGGCAGGGCGCAATACAAGCGGTGTGAAAATCGTCAATGTAGGCAAGGATAAAGTCGCATATGCGAATGTCTGTCCTAAAGAGCCTAAAGAAGATGATTTGAACGAATCTAATCCTGAGTGAGGGCGGTATCTGTGGTAGATTCTAAAATCTTGAAAGCATAAAATGCGAAGTGGCAAAGTTATAGTGGGGCGGTTTGGGCTTAAAGTATAGATAAAGAGGTGGAGGCTAGGTTAATGTGTGCTCGGTTCTGTATCATTTTGCTTTTATGTTTTAGCACACTCAAGGGCGTGAGTAGCCTTGATGAATTGCCCTACGAAGAGCGATTTGAAAATGCAGAGGTAGAACTCCTCATCTCATATAAGGTTGTGAGTAAGGACAATCTAGCCCAGAGAGAATCTTATCGTGTATCACACGTGATGAACTATCAAGCACACAAGGGCTATATAGTTACACAAGAGTGTGAAATAGACGCGAGTAGGTATCCCATAATGGACGATATGGCTTACTTTATCACCTCTATTATCAAGCAGGAAAAGGAGCAGGTGCTTGAATGTTTGCTGCAACATAAAGTTTATGTGCGCGAGGATACGAGTGGGAGGGATAATGCCCTACAATCGCGTGTGAGGCTTGAAATCGCCCCAACGAGGGTAAAGGCAAAGCTTGTCAATAAAAGCATTATGATGTATATCCTAGCAAAGGAGCAGGTATGAAGATAGCCATTGTAGAAGATGATATTAATTATCGTAAGTCCCTAGAAACCGCATTTGAGGACTATGCAGAGTATGAAGTGGTAAGCTTTAAGAATCCAAAGGACGCGCTTAAAAAGCTCGATGAGAGTTTTGAGCTTATCATCACTGATATTAATATGCCTCAAATGGACGGCTTGAGCTTTTTGCAGGAGCTGAATGGACGATATGAAGCGATTGTCATCACAGGGAATGCTTCCGTGCAAAATGCGATAAAGTCCATTCGTTTGGGTGTGAAAGACTTTCTCATCAAAGGTTTTGAGATAGAAGAGCTCATAGAGGCAATAAAGCGCACACACAAGGCGGCACAAATCGTGCATAAGACACAAAAAACACCACCAAAAAGCACAGATGATAAGGAGTTTATCGCCTCATCGCCAAAGCTTGAAGAGGTTAAAGCCCTAGCTCTAAAGGTTGCTAAGACTGATGCGAATGTATTGCTTCTGGGACAAAGTGGTGTGGGTAAAGATGTGTTTGCTAACTTCATACATCGCAATTCTGCTCGTGCTAATGCGCCTTTTGTTGCGCTTAATATGGCGGCAATACCAGAGCATTTATTAGAATCCGAACTCTTTGGCTATGAAAAAGGAGCCTTTACAGACGCTACAAATCCAAAGCCCGGTATTTTAGAATCTGCAAGTGGTGGCAGCGTGTTTTTGGATGAGATTGGTGAAATGCCCCTTGCACTTCAGGCAAAGCTTTTGCGTGTATTGCAGGAAAAAACGCTTACACGGCTTGGTAGCTCAAAGCCCATTAAGATTGATGTGCGCTTTATCTCTGCAACAAATGCTGATATACAGGCAAAGATAGGCAAAAATGAATTTAGAGAGGATTTGTTTTTTAGGCTACAAACCATTCCTCTGCCTATCCCACCGCTTAAAGAGCGTAAGGAGGAGATTCTGCCTATTAGTGAGTGGAAGCTAGAATCTGTGTGTGCGCAATATAATTTTCCGCAAAAGTCTTTTTCTAAGGAGGCGAAAGAGGCACTTTTAAACTATGAATGGTATGGTAATGTGCGCGAACTTTTATCTGTCGTGGAGAGGGCGGGGATTTTGAGCGATAGCAATGAAATCAGCGTGAAGGACTTGTCTTTAGAATCTCGCACAAAAGCCTTTAGCGGCACAAATCTAAAGAGCGCAAACGCAGAGCAGGGCAGTATAGCTGCACTTGAAAAGGAGCTCATCACACAGATTCTTAAAGAATGTGCGAATGATTTACAAAGGGCAAGCGATATGCTGGGAATGAGCGTAGAGCTTTTGCGTCATAAGATTGCGAGATATGATATTAAGTAGTTTTGAAAATTTACCTTGCTTGTGGAACATATAAAATTGCAGTAGGCTAGTGGGATTTCTAAAAATGGTAAAGAATGAGAGGCTTTAAAAACTTTTAGAATCTAGCTTATTTGAATAATTTTTTTATCCTACGAATGGGATTTTTGATGATATTCACACAGGTGTTGGTGAGACTCCTTATTCTTTGATATTTCTTATATCGTTTTTCAATATTACATCGCCATTGTCCAAATCCTCTACGATAAGCCTTTTCAAGTGGCTGATTAAAAATATGAAGCAAAAAAGATTCTAATTTTTTATCAAATATTGCCTCGTGATTTGAATCTAAAAATGTTTCTTCTCGCAATATCGCTAGATACGCATCATTATGTGTATCTAAAAATTCAATATAGGCTATGGCTTCTTCAAAACTCGCAAAATCATTGAGCCGCACAAAAGATTTGGGATTTACCCCCCCCCCCCCGCTAGAATCTAAAGGCAAACTTACGCTTTCATCGCCCCAATAAAGAGGAATCGTTCCTGCGGCAAATGCTTCTATGAGCTTTTCTGTCGTGTAGCCATTGGCGCTTGAATTTTCAAAAGCAATATTAAATTTTCCTTCACTTAAAAATGCGAGTTTATCTGCCACAGGTGCGCCGATATTATTTTTATATTTGCCACCACTATCTATGTGCTTATATTGCATAAGCTTATCAAAAAACTGACTTCTTATAGAATCTGCTTTGCCATTACTGACAACAAAGGTGCAAAATCTTTTCTTATTTTCAAGGGTTTGGGGTGTAATATGAAGATGTTTATTTCGCGCTTTTTCCATCGCTTCTTTGTAATGGAGATAGAGCGGATAGCGCAAGTATCTGTCCTCAAATTGCATATAATCAAAACCAATAGCATAATCACAAAAATTAAAATCAGCCCTCACATTCTCGCCTGTGCTAAAAATACGAATACAATCATAATTGATATGCTCATTACCCATAACAGAATAAAACACATAATCCGGATTATGCGGTGTAATCTCAATATCATAATGCTTGGAAAGTATAGCGGGGATCTTACCTTTAACCGCTCCATCGCAAAAATAGATTCTTTTCTTTGTCTTAGAATCTTGTGGTGTTTGAAGGTTTTGCGCCATTATTCAATACTTCCCATAGCTTGACTTTGTGCGTGAGCGATGAGGGGATTAATACATTCATCAAGTAGCCCACCAAGCATAATCTCCTCAAGGCTATAAAGCGTTAAACCTATGCGGTGGTCTGTGAGGCGATTTTGCGGGTAATTATATGTGCGGATTCTCTCGCTTCTATCCCCGCTGCCTACTTGAGACTTTCTAGCTTCTTTATTTTGGGCGTTTTGCGCTTCAAGCTCGGCTTCATAAAGCCTTGCTTTGAGGATTTTCATTGCTTTATCTTTATTTTTATGCTGTGATTTTTCATCTTGCATTGACACACTAATGCCTGTGGGAATATGCGTGATACGCACCGCAGAATCTGTGGTATTCACACTCTGTCCGCCGTGTCCGCCACTGCGAAAAACATCAATCTTTAAATCACTCGGGTTGATATTGACTTCTACATCATCGACTTCTGGCATAATCGCCACGGTGATAGCTGAAGTGTGAATCCGCCCTTGAGATTCTGTCTTTGGTACTCTTTGCACTCTGTGAGTACCACCCTCGTATTTGAGCTTAGAATACGCGCCATTGCCTTTGACAAGGGCGATGACTTCCTTGTAGCCACCGACATTATTTTCGCTTGAGCTGATAATTTCAACTTTCCATTTTTGTAAATCTGCATAGCGACAATACGCTTTAAATAAATCCCCCACGAAGATTCCCGCTTCATCTCCGCCTGTGCCTGCGCGAATTTCAAGGTAGATATTTTTGCTATCATTTGGGTCTTTGGGGATAAGCAGGAGTTTAATCTCTTCTTCTAATGTGGCTTTAGCAGATTCTAAATCTTTAAGCTCCTCTTTTGCTAACTCACCAAGTTCTTTATCTTCTAGCAAAGCCTTGTTTTGCGTGATATTTTCAAGCGTAGCAAAATACAGCTTTGCTTTTTGTGTGATTGGCTCAATGTCATTTTGCTCTTTGCTTAGTTGAGTTAATTGTTTAATATTTGCAAGGGTAGATTCTAAAGTGAGAAGCTGTGAAATCTCACCATAACGCGCCACAATGGGCTTAAGCTTATCTACAAGCATACAAGTTACTTTTTAGAATCTATACGAAGAACGCGCTATTTACGCAGATTGAACGAGTTTTTTCACGCTTGCATTGAGGCGAGAGACTTTGCGTGAAGCAGTATTTTTCTTTAAGATTCCCTTACTTACATATTTGTGAAGCTCTTTATTGGCAACTTTAAGTGCTTCTTGCGCTTTAGCTACATCTTTGGCTGCTACTGCTTCTCTTAGGTTGCGTACGATATTTTTAATACGCGTCTTGTAGTAGCGATTGCGTTCCGTTCTTGTTTTGGTCTGTCGGATTCTCTTTTCTGCAGATTTGTGATTTGCCATAGTGTATTAGTCCTTTTTTTAAAAAATTAGGGCAAGATTCTGCCAAAAGTTTGATTAAATGCAGTTTAAAAGTTTAAGGAGTGATAATGAAAGGAGCGAATATGGCAAAAGTGCCTCAAAAAAACAAAGATGAGATAAGCAAAAAAACAGGTGTAAAAGCCGCAGATTCTCAAACAAGCTCTAAAAAAGAGGCAAAACTATTTGGCACTGATGGTGTCCGAGGACGTGCGGGGGAAGTGATTACTCCCTCAAGTGTGATAGCTTTAGGAACAAGTGCGGGGATACACTTTCGCCAACATTCATTGACAAATAAGATTCTCGTAGGCAAGGATACACGTCGTAGCGGTTATATGATAGAAAACGCTCTTGTTTCTGCTCTCACTTCTGTGGGCTATGATGTGATACAAATTGGTCCTATGCCTACTCCCGCCGTTGCTTTTTTGACAGAGGATATGCGATGCGATGCGGGAATTATGATAAGCGCAAGCCATA
This sequence comes from Helicobacter sp. MIT 03-1616, assembly GCF_000765685.2. Lineage (NCBI taxonomy): Bacteria > Pseudomonadati > Campylobacterota > Epsilonproteobacteria > Campylobacterales > Helicobacteraceae > Helicobacter > Helicobacter sp. MIT 03-1616. The sequence continues at coordinate 92,474 of NZ_JROY02000003.1, forward strand.
ATCCCTATGATGATAATGGTATAAAATTCTTTAATCATTATGGTTATAAACTTGCTCAAGAAGAAGAAGAAAGTATAGAATCTTATTATTACAATCCCACCTCACTCCAAAGCGCACTCAAAAGTGGGCTAGAAATCGGTAGTTCAAAGCGTATTGATGATGTGGTGGGACGTTATATTGTGCATATTAAAAATTCTTTTCCAAAGAATCTAACTTTACGAGGATTGCGTATAGTGTGTGATTGTGCTAATGGTGCGGCATATCGTGTTGCTCCTATTGTGTTGAGTGAATTAGGAGCTGATGTGATAGCTATTAATGATGAGCCTAATGGATACAATATCAACAAGCAGTGCGGAGCTATGCACCCTGAAACCTTAGCGCAGGAGGTGCGCACATATCGCGCAGATGTGGGCTTTGCGCTTGATGGCGATGCGGATAGGCTTGTAGTGGTGGATAATGAGGGGCACATTATCAATGGCGATAAGCTCATTGGTGCGCTTGCACTCTATCAAAAACAAATTGGTGCGCTCAAAAATAACGCCATTGTTACCACATTGATGAGTAATCTCGCGCTTGAGGAGTTTCTAAAATCTCACAATATCACGCTTTATCGTTGCAATGTAGGCGATAAATATGTGTGGGATATGATGAAAGAGCGCGATTTAAATTTTGGTGGGGAGAGTAGCGGACATATTATTTTTAGTGATTATGCTAAAACAGGCGATGGCTTAGTGAGTGCGTTGCAAGTCTTGGCTTTACTGCTTCAAAGCAAAAAAAATTCGCACGAGGCACTTAATCCTTTTGAACTCTACCCAAGTGAGCTAGTCAATCTCAAAGTCGCGCACAAAAAGCCACTTGAAAGTATCGCAGGACTAAAAGAAAAGCTAGATTCTATTACGCAATCGGGTAATCGCCACCTTGTGCGCTACTCTGGCACAGAAAATAAGCTTAGAATTTTGGTAGAGGGCAAGGATTCTAAACTCGTGAGTGAGCAGGTAGAAATACTCACAGAGTTTTTTCAAAAGCAATTAAATGTATAGAATCTTATGTATTTAAAGCATACTTTGGGTGCAGAGTTTGATATGGATTTTAAATATTCAAGTGAAGTGTAGAATCTGCTTTGAATGCGCCACAAGTAGAAAATTATAAAAATTAAAAGTAGGATATATGAAATATTCGTCTCTAAAATACATTGACAAAAAGCAAATTGCGGTGTTCGTGGCGCTTTTTGTCTTAAGCATTGTGCTTGATCAGTGGGTAAAGCTTATTATGCTTGGGGGTTTTGAATGGGAGAGTGAGGCACTTACTATTGGCGGTAGGGCTCTTGTGTATAATAAAGGCGTGGCGTTTTCAATGTTTAGTTTTTTAGAGGAATATTTGAAATATATACAAATCGTGTTTTTATGCGCGGTGCTGATTTTTGCACTTATGAGTGATTTTTTTATCAAATATTATGCCGCGCTTGGAATCTTGCTAGGTTCGGGACTTTCAAATGTTTTTGATCGCTTTATCCACGGCGGCGTGGTGGATTATGTGTATTGGCATTATTGGTTTGATTTTGCAATTTTTAATCTCGCTGATGTGTTGATTGACTGCAGTGTGGTAATTATTATTTTACAAATGCTTAAGGGAGAAAAATCTAACTAAATCCTTATAGAATCTGTGCGTGAAGTGTTTAAAAACGGAGCATATTCTAAAAAATGGTGATCACGACTGGACTTGAACCAGCGACCACTACCATGTCAAGGTAGTGCTCTACCAACTGAGCTACGCGATCATTTTCAAGCAGATAAGGCACAAGCGACATAATAAAACCATCGCATTATTATTGGAATCTTGTGGAGATGTGGATTGTATCTTAAAAATATTTAATTTTTCTTAAAGTTTTTATAGCTTAATATACACTGCGAAATTGTGTAAGGAGAGAGTATGTTTAGGGTTTGTAAAATAGCGTGTATCTATGTTATGTTTGTTATGGTAACCCCCCCCCTTAACGCATATACAGAAATACCACAAAATCAAAGCGAGGTAGCCCAAGATTCTATCACACAAGAGGGTGGCAGGGGTCTGCTAAAAGCGATGCAAGAAACATTAGAGACACCCCAAGAGTGTGCTTGGCATAAGCCTGAAGATATGAAGCCTATTTCATCGTGGGCAAATAGCTATGTAACCAAAAATGAAACAAGCTTATATGCCACTACTTTAGAATCTTGTGCCACTAGCACATTGCCCTCTAGTAGCAAAATCACCGCTCTAGCAGGTAATGGCGAGTTTTTATACATAGAGGCAAAAGATTCAAATGGTGCGAGTGTATTGGGCTATATCAAGGCTGATAGTGCAACGCTTAGCACATTTTCTTTTGATTTTTATTTCACGCTTGTGTGTATGGTATTTGTGTTGCTCCTTGGGCGATACATCATTGCTAAAGTCAGGTTTTTGCGCGATTATAATATCCCTGAACCTGTTGTAGGAGGGATTGTTGTTGCCTTGTTTATTCTCGTTTTTTACCAAACATTTGCTATTGAGTTAAAATTTGACTCCTCACTCAAAGATCCATTAATGCTAGCATTTTTCTCTTCCATAGGGTTAAGTGCGGATTTTGCCTCGCTCAAAAAGGGCGGTAAAATGCTTGTGATTTTTCTCGTCCTTGTAACCGGGCTTTTGTTCTTGCAGAATCTCATCGGTATTGGTGTGAGCTATGGTATGGGTGTAGATCCATTGCTTGGAATGCTCGGCGGTAGCATTACAATGAGCGGTGGGCACGGCACAGGTGCAGCGTGGGCGGATATTTTCAAAGCCGAGCCTTATAATTTTGCGGCAGCTACCGAAGTGGCTATGGCGTGTGCGACCTTTGGGCTTGTTATGGGTGGGCTTATCGGCGGACCTACAGCACGATACTTGATAAATAAGCACAATATTAAGATTCCGGGTAAGGAGCATAATAATGATGACCCCCACGGCTTTGAGACGCCTCAAAAGGAGCGGCTCATCACGCCCATTAGTTTTATTGAATCTCTTGCGCTCATTGCGTTGTGTCTGCTTGTAGGGACTTTATCGAGCGAGTATAGCAAGAGTGTGTTTCCTATGTTTAATCTCCCAACATTTGTGCATTGTCTCTTTGTGGGCGTGATTTTACGCAATGCCTTAAGTGCGCTTAATATTCATCAAGTCTTTGACAGGGAAGTTTCTGTGCTTGGCAATGTCTCCCTCTCACTTTTCCTTGCCTTTGCGATGATGACGCTTAATCTTTGGCAACTCGTGGCACTTGCACTCCCTATGATTGTCATTCTAAGCGCACAAGCAGTGTGTATGGTGGCTTTTGCCGTGTTTGTTACCTTTAGATTCTGTGGCAAAGACTATGATGCGGCGGTGCTTGCTGCGGGGCATTGTGGATTTGGGCTTGGCGCGACCCCCACGGCTATGGTAAATATGCAAACGGTTACTTCACATTATGGACCAAGCCATATGGCATTTATTGTCGTGCCGCTTGTTGGGGCATTTTTTATTGATTTGATTAACGCAGTGGTGATACAAAGTATATTGCAGTTATTTATATAAAATAGCTAAAAGCTATTTTTCTTTAATCACCACAACCGCACCATTGAAAGATATGAATTTGTAGTCTTTGATATTATGTTGTTCTAGGGTGATGCGAGTATTTGCAAAATTTGTATCTTCTCTATCTGCGGTAAAATATATAAGGTCGCATTCTTGTTGCACGAGTGGTTTTTCTATTGCTTCAAATTGTGGAAGATAACGTTTGCAGGCTATCCAGCGCCAGGGAGGGATTCTGATAAAATCATCAAATAAGCCTATTTATAGTGTTTTATAAGACTTTAATTGTAAGAAGTTCCCTTAAAAGTTCCCAAATGACAAAAGTTTTTAATTCAGCAAGATAAAAGCTTAAAATTACATTAAATATATAATTTAAGATAAAATAACATTAGTTATTTTATCTTAAAAATCCTAATCGGTCAAGTAATTTTGCGTGAAGTCAAAATTACCAACATATTTTGTGTGGCAGATACCACACAAACAAGACACTGCTTTGATAAATGCCCCGCATTTCTAAAAGCAGGGGAAAAACTCCAAAATAAGAAGTTACTAGGGCAAAGCAGGGTGATTATCAATACCAAATTCTTTTTTGGTGTTTTATCACCATTTTTAAAAAAGCGTAGCTTTTATCAAATATGGCAGAGAGCTGGTCTTACAAAGTAAATGTACAAATCATTGTTCATCCATTTTATCAATTTCTTTAAGTATTTTTAAAATTCTCCCATTATCTTGGTCTCTATCCATATACTCCTTATATGCATTATATGACTGCTCAATAAGCTTGTCGTAGGTCAATACTCTAATATTCATTTCCTTTAAAGCTTTTTGTTCTCGTGTTTTATTAGTAGTATCATTCCAGCTGCTCGGTAATTTTCCACATATAAAAATACATTCAATTTCTTCGTGTTCCTCATTCAATTGTTTTAATTGATGTCTAAGCGCATTTTCATATTTTGATAATTGCTCTATTATTTGTGGTGTAGTTGTTATGACATCGGCTTTTTTGAGTTCAATAATAAGGTGTTTTTTGGCTGTTTGCCTATAATGAATATCTATTCTACCTTGTTTTATTTTATCTGATTCTTTTTCGGATACAAGCTGAATTACCTCTTCCATTTGGGCATTTTCTGTTCCTCTCTCCCAAGAAGGGTCAAGCAGCCATAAGTTATCAAATATATGTTCTTGCAGAACCCTTTCTTTTTCATTGTTTTTTGCTTTTTCTTTTAAAGATTGTATTATTTTTAATCTCTCACTAGTAATTGTGTAATAAGCACTTGCCTCAATATCCTTATAACCATTAAAAATCTCTAAAAATGCCTCCAGATTCTCGTCATTGACTTTATCTAGCGAATCTAAAGCGTGTCGCATTTTCATATTTTCAAACGCTAATACCCCGTGCTTTATGAGTGTTATTTTTTCTCCTTTATCACTTACAATTTGGTTGATTTTTCCAAATAATTTGTCTGCTCGTTTTTGTAAATCTTTATCCAAACTATCATACCATTTTTTAATAGGCTCGTATTTTCGTGCATCTTCTGTTCCTTCTTTTTCTTTAAACTTTTGCCTTTTATTGCTTATAGCTTGAAGTTGCTTTTTTAAAAAATCTTTTAAAGCAATATATCGTGGATCATCTTCTTTGAGTTTTTGTCTATTGGAAGTTGCTATATCCTCAAGACCATCTTCATCTAAAAAATCGGCATTGATTTCTCCTATTAAAAATTTTGTATATAATCCACCAATTCTAAATTCTGATAATATATCTTCTTGAGCAAGTTTTCCCCTCACAAGAATAGAAATTTTATTTAAATTTTCATTTTGGTCTTGCAACAATCCAGATTCTTTAGCATTGCCTATCCAACCACTAATTTGATAATTATTTACGTGTTCATCAAGTTTCTCAGATTCTATATTTTCATTACATAATTCTAAAAATTTCTTACTATCTTCTCCAAAATACCAAATATAGTCCAATTTTTTAAAGTAATTTCTTTCCTCTATTCCAATTTCTTTATCATCTACAATGACTTTAAAATCACATTCGCCGCCTATAATTGAAAAACGTCTTGCTAAATTCATTCTGATATTAGAGCGTTGAATACGTTCTCTCTTTAGTTCTTCTAAAATGATAATAGTTCCGTGATTATCTATTTGCTTTGGCAGTTTATTATTTTCTAATGGAATTGGCTCATAATCTTGCTCTTCATTAGCCGCCATTCTAATATCTTCAGCATTCATAACAAGAGCATTAATTGTCTCTTCACCCTCCTTCTTGCTGATAATAGTAATTTTGTTGGCAATTGAAAATAAGGACAGCTTTCCTATACCTTTTCTTCCCATTACTTTTCTACCTTTTGGCGTTTGAGTAAAACCATTATCCCTCTTCTTATAACCAACACAGAGGAATTTTTGATTAATATCTTCTTCATTCATACCAAAACCATTATCAATGATTTCCACCTTATTTGTTCCATCAATATTCATTCTCACTTCTGTTGCATCTGCATCCCAAGAATTTGCTACAATTTCTGATAAAACAGCGGATAAATTGCTGTATAGATTAATTCCCAAGTGTTCAATTACATTTAAACTAATTTTCATTTTGTATGGCATAAAAATCTCCTAGATGCTCTTTAATACTCAACCCTATCACTTCTCCAAGTTTTGGTGGAACAGCATTTCCAATGTGCCTTGATATTGTTCCCATTTTCGGAGGCTCGTTCTTGTTTTCAATGAAATCATAGTCTATCGGAAAAGTTTGTAGCAAGCTAGCCTCTCTTAAGCTAATAGCTCTGTCTTGTTCGGGGTGTCCGAATCTTCCATTACCAATCCCTGTGCAAAAAGTTGTCATTGTAGGAGCAGGTTCATCCCATTTCATTCTACCATATACACTGCCATAGCTTTTCCCTATTGGCTTTTTATGACACTTTAAAACTAAAGATTCGTCCCAATCTTTCCAGCTCCCACCATTCTTTGGTGTTGCTTTAATTCTTTGAATGTTTATAGATGTTAGTGCGCGCGAAATATGCAATTTATCAAGTTTGGATTGCTCTCCAGATTTAATTTTTGGTAGATTTCCTATGGTGTCCCTAACGCTTGCATAGTTATCCTTATTATGGGTTTTATCAATAATCTTAATTTCTTTTAACTTTGATGCAAGCAATACCAATCGCTTTCTATTTTGAGGAATCCCATAATCAGGACAAAACACTATGCTATAACTAATGTAGTAATTGTTTTTCTTTAGCTCCTCTATAAAATTATCAAAGATTGGGTATTTCATCAGATTGGGCACATTTTCCACACTAATGATTTCTGGTTGAACCTCCATTGCAATTCTTAAAAATTCGTTCAACAATGTCCATTTTTCATCATCTTTATTATTTATTTTTCGTTTAGATTGTTGTGTATATTGCGAAAATGTTTGGCAGGGAGCACATCCTACAAGTATCCTAATAGATGACTTTGAAGTATTAAAGTAGTTTGTGATTTCACTAGCAAAAGTATTTTTTATGTTTTTATTAATAAAATCTGCTTGAATATTGGTTTCATAAGCATATTTACAAGAAGAATCTACATCATATCCAGCAAGTATATTAAAGCCAGCTTTTTTAAGTCCAAAACTTAAACCACCAACACCGCAAAATAAATCAATGACATTTGCTTTCATAACTTTTAATCCCTAATTTCATAACTCTAATAGAAATCAAATTATACACAATTTTTAATTTTATCTAGCTATTATATAGTATAGATAGACCGCAAAATCCTTTCACAAGAGTAAGAATTAAGGGGGATACCCCTTAATCTATGCTTATTTTACTTCAAAATACTTTCAAGCTCCTTGATAAGTGTTAGAATTGCAGACATATCTTTCGGCTCTTTTACTTCCATTCCAACCTTAAGCTTTTTGCTATTAAGAATCTCTTTGTATCTTTCTTTTGCGATTAGATTAATAGCGTCAAGGATTTCTTTATCTAGAGTGCTGGTTTCTTTGAATACTTCTTTTAGATTCTGATTGTTTTCCTTAATCTCCTCTTGTAACGCTACATAGGCATTAATCGTATCTTTATTGACATCTTTGCCTGATAAAGCTTGTCTGTATGAGTCCATTAAGGCGTATTCCTCCTCTTTCTTGTTGGTTTTATCAAAGAATATTTCATCTATTAATGCCAACAGCAAAGGCATTTTTACCTTGTTTGGCTGGATTTCTCCTTGTTTATTTCTTATATCACATATACTAGCTATTTCCTCTCTCAATGTATCTTCTCTATTTATTTTGAGTATATCAAGTCCAGCTCTGTGATTATAAAGATTTTCAAGCTTTGATAGAAGCTCTTTTGCCTCCTGCTTTTGTTCTTGTGTTAAATTCATCTTAATTCTCCTTGATTGTGATTTTTTCTTATCGCATTCTGCATTACTGCTTTAAATTAGAATCTTACAGCTTCATTTCCCACCTCCTTATCTTGAGATTTGTATTGCATTTGCGTTACTGCTAGTTGTGATTTAACATCTGCTCTTGCCACTGCTACACCCTTAAGACGCATTAAGTCGTTAAAATCACTAATATTTTTATCCGCCATACTTGGCTTAATAACATTGATTTGAGGATACTTTTCTTTACACTTTAATGCGGCATTAAGTCCTGTATTGACTTCATTTTTTAAATCATTATCCGCGCAGATAGTAATTTGTTTATGGGGGTATTTTTCAAGTAGTGCCTCGCATACATTTATTAAATTTCCAGAATCTACTGCCATTATGCTTGGCTTATCAAGCAGAATTTCTATACTCTTAGCAGTTGCAAAGCCCTCGCAGATATAAAACTGCTCGTGCAAATCTAATGGTTCAGAGCTGTAAAAGCACCCTTTTTTCCTTGCTGAGTATTCCTCGCCATTTTCTCTTTCTTTTTGAGTTTTGATTACACCGATAATCTTATTGCCATTAGCAGCAATTCGTTGCACACTCCACATCTTACCATCACTATCACTCAAAGGAATAAGTAAATTACCAAATCTATCCACCCTTAAATTTTGAACTTCAATGCCCTTTGCCTTCAAGTAGGGGTGATTGACTTGCGCTATCTGTGCATTATCGTATTCATCTTTTAATCGTGCAGCTGTTTTTTCGTTAAGTCTTAACTGCTCTTCCTTTCTTTGAGCTGCTCTTAATTCATTTGTTTTTTTAATGGCTTCAATTTCTGCATTACTTAGAGATTTAACTTGAACTTCTTGTTCTAACTTAAATTTCCAATTAACTCTTTCTCCTGTTTTAAAATTCTCAATATATCCAGCAGGGTATCCATTAGTATAACCTACATATGCACCACTTTTTTCGCTTCCTCTATCGCCCTCTACTTTTGCTCGCTTGATTTTGCCATCCATTACAGGTAATCCGTCAATAAGGAATCCACACTCACGCAAGGCATTATTAAATTGCTCCAAAGCTTCGTTCATATCAATTTCATTTTTTTGTGGATATTGCCATTTGCTAAATTTTTCTAAATTCACACCATTTGGCACAAACCACTTTTTAGATTCGCTATCCCATTTTGCACCCAGCTTTTTAGCTTCTTCTCTATCTTTATATGGCACATAAATATAATATTTGTGTGTAGCAACTCGTGGCATTATAGATTCTTTCCCAAAGATGGATTTTGATTGCTTCGCTCCTTTGTCTTATCTTTACTTTTTTTTTGATTTTTTATTGCGATTTCGCTTTTCTTTTTGATTTCATTAATCTTTGTTTGTGAGACTTCATTTTTAGATTCATTATTGAGAGTATTTGGCTTATCTTTTGTCGCATTGCTGTTATTCATAATTTGTTTTGCTTCATCAAGTTGTATGTTGAGCTTTTGAGCCATAAGCTGCACAAATTTTTCATCACCCATTTCTTTGTTTTGTGAATGCTTACCTTGATTCTCTTTGATTGCTCCTTGAAATCCTGCTAAGAATCCAGCTAATTCAGGACTAGATAGCCCTTGTGCCAAAGACGCCATTTTGTCTATCGTGTCCCAACCTCTATCGTCTAGCTCATCTAAGCTTAGTGTCGGTGGCATTTTTAAAGCAGAGCAAAATTTATCTAGTCTAGTATCGGTATGCTCCTTTTCTTTTTGTGCTACTTTGGATTCTAAATCCACTCCAAAATTTTCGCGCAAATGGTTTATACCTTTTTCAAAATGTCCCATACCCAATGGCACAGACATATATTCTTCCACTCTCTTGCCATTTAATCCATAGGCAATGCTAAATTCTATATTCGGTATATCTATATTGCCATTACTTTTTATATTTTCTTTGCGTGCAACATCAAGTGCGACTAAATGAGAAAGCACACTATCAATTTCATCTTTATTATTGTTTTGTCCATAAGTATCTTTATGTTCATTCACTAAGCTAAGTGTTTTATTGGTCTCATTAGATTCAAAGCTGATTTCAAAAAAATCATCGTCTGTCTTTTTTAAATTATTGAAAATGCTCATTCTTTATCCTTTATATTAGATTTTGTATTTTTTGGTGTAGTTTCATTAAATATTGCTACCAACTTTTGAAAAGATTCGTTGATTTTTGGAGAAGACTTGATAATGTTATTAAGCTCTTCATTGTTTTGTGCCTCATCAAAAATGCTAAGTGAAAGATTTTTATACAAAGTATTGAGCTTTGCATTTTCTTTTGCAATTGCTTTTTTCATAGCAGCCGCATACTGTTCCCTCAAAGATTTAATATATGGCGTTTCCATTTTAAGTTACCTTTCCTTTAGTGTTATATAGAAATAATATCAATTTATAACATAAATTTAAAAATATATAGATATAAGATATCAAAAATACTTGACTATTTGATATTTATATGAAATAATGCGTTTTTAAGAATATGCAGGATAGGAAAAAAGGTGCAAAATGTAATACATTTCACAACCTTTTTTCCGCAAATTTAACAATTTGTCCTGCTCTGCGAGGCTCTTAAGTTTCAATTTCGCCTTGCGAGAATTGAAAAAAGTCCTAGCAAATTTATGCAAGGATTCTATTAGAAAGTCACCCAATCTCTTTTGGAGTAATCCAAGATGGGCGAGAAGTTTTGTTGCTGAACGCTTTTGGCGTTTATCAACAAAAAATTAGACACACCAAAGGAAAAAAATCAAAGGAAGTAAGCAATGGCAGATAAAAACACAATGATGTCCTTTAGGCTTTCAGCACAAAATGCAGATACGCTTACCAACCTTGCCAAAGAATTGCATATCTCCAAATCAAGTATAGTCAATGATTTACTTGATAATCATTTACAAAATACAAAACACCAAAAGAAGCTCAAGTTTATCTTAGATGATAATGTTAATTCATATAAAACAATTAAAGTTACACTTACCAAGAATCAGTATGATACACTCAAATCCACTGCGCGAAATTCTATTGCTAACTCCGTGCCAAAGTTTATAAAATTCCATACACTTAATATGATTTATAATTCCAAAATCCTTGACAATAAAGAGATTGAAGCACTTGCACTTACTCGAAGCGAACTTAATAAAATTGGTGTCAATATCAATCAAATTGCGCGAGTGTTAAACACACAAAGTGAAGCAAACATAGCTTCTAATCTGCTTACAACATTAGAGCACTTAGATGGCAAACTTACACAAATGTCTAGTGAGATTAAAGCACTATGTCATAATTCACAAGGAATTTTACAATGAGTGTTGCTCCAAAAAGATTTAGCGATGATGAACTGTGGAAAGCAAAGAAAATAAAAAATGTGCGAATTGAGCACGCCAAAATTAATCAAATCAATCTCGCAAGAAAAAAATCAAAACCACTTGTCTCTTTCAAGCAAATTGCCCAAAGCAATCCAGCAAAAGCTAAGCTTTTAAAGCGTGAAAAATTATCAAATAATGGCTATGAAGTGATATTTAAAATCACTTCAAGTGCAAAAAACACTAAGCAGTTATCCGCACATCTTAATTATATTTCAAGGCACGGAATTTTAGAATTATTAGATTCTGATTTAAACTTATATACTGACAATTCTCAATTGACAGACTGCCTTGAAAATTATCAAAATGGCTATGTTATCCCAAATGAAAATGAAAATAAAACAGAGCGGAGAGAAACTTACAATATGGTTTTTTCAATGCGTGATTATGATGACTGCGATGAGAGTTCGATTAGAAATGCTGCATTTGAAACGATAAAAAATCTCTATCCAAACACACATTTTACACTTGCCTTTCACAATGATACAGATAATCCTCACTGCCATATTTGTTTAAAGGCTACCAACAACGATGGTTCGCGCATTGATATTAAAAAGGCAGATTGCTTGAAAATTCGTAAGAGCTTTGCCGACAATCTTAACAAGCGTGGAATCTATGCTCTCGCCACAAGCAGAAGAGATAAGGTTCGCGGAAGACAAATCGCAAACAATAATCTAGAATATGTAGAACCAAAAACCTTGCACGAACATAATGCCAAACCACATTATTATAGAGTGCTAGATTTTGGTGAAGCACCATACAATAATGATATTCTCAATAAACCTAGCTATTTTATTAGCTATTACACACGCAAAGGCAATGCAACCATTTGGGGAGAGAATCTGCGGCAGATTGTAGAGGATTCTAAATTACAAAAAGGAGAATATGTGCGCATTGCAAAAATAGGCTATGAGTTGCGTCCTTATGAGTTTGAGAAAAAAATTAAAGGCAGACTTTATACTATTAGCACAGCAACAAAGGTTGCTAAGTGGGATATATCTGTAATGAATCGCGCAGAAAAAAGCTTCATAAAGCTCCCTAAGGTTAAAGTAGTAACGACTATGAAGCTAAAAGAAAGCAATATAAAAAGCACAGATTCTACAAACATCACAAAGAATGCACCAAAACGTTATACTAAGCAAGAGTGGGCAAATTATTACTCCAAAAAAGCAAATTTAACACAAAGGATAGAAAATGCAAAACCTAAATCAAGAAAATATACAAGAGAACAATGGGCAAAATACAATGCAGAACGAAAGCTTGGAGGAAAAGGAGGTATCATTAAACCAAATGCCACTTTATACAAGTCCAACGCTCCTTCTCTTAGAAATCCACCCAAATCCTATGCCGATATGTGCGGAATGTCCAAGGGCAATGTGGCATATAAGCAAAGTAGCAGACCAAACAATGATAAGGTGCTTTTGCCAAGCAATGCACAGCATAACCTACGAAGCAATACAAAGCAAGAATCCAAAGGGCGAAATGATAATAGAGAATTGCGATGGACAATTGGCGGCGATACAGGAATTGCTAGAGAGTGAATCTGATAATAGATAGGTTATAGCTTATGTAAAAAATAATTAAAATTTTTTACAAGTATTTTAAATTAAAATATTGTAAATATAAGATTAAACTTGAAGTCTGTTTTTATAAACAAACATTTATTGCTTAAAATTCTTGTCTTTGTTATCTTTTTCTGAATGTATTGAATCTAGCCACTTAGCTTGTTCAAACAAGCACACTCTGCCACAAATAATCTCTCCAATCTTTTTTAACTTGTGTGAATTATCATATAAAAATACTTCATCACAAAATGGTAGAATCTGCTTTAAATTATTAAGTGAAGCGGTATAACGCCTCTCAATGAGGGTTTCATCAATATTATGCCCGCCTTTTGCCACACGCATTTTTACTCGTTCTTTAGCAATCTCTATACTATCTACCCCAACATAATAAAGACAGATTTTAAAGTCTTGCTCCTTTAATCGCTCAAAAAGTCGCACTATTCCTTTACCACAAAGCGTAGTTTCTTGGTTGAAAGATTCATTGTTTTCAATATGGCTCTTTTGTAATTTTAGAGCTATTCTCGCAGCTCTATTTTGGTCTTTACTGCTGCGCCAATCCCCAAAGCTGCTCACAATTTCGTCCATATTAATTCTCTGCCCAAGTCGCACCCCTTTTTCAACCTCGTTCCAATAAAGTGTGCTTTTCCCAGCACCATTAACACCAGCAAAGATAAAGGCTGTTTTATTTTGATTCATCTTTATCCTCCTTGTTTTCAAACCCCTTACTATCCAGCCACGCATTGAGTGCTTGAGTGAAAATATATGTTTGTGTCTCTATTCTTTTGGCATTTTCACTATTTTGGTAGCGTTTTAGACGCTCTATGAGCTCTATGGGTAGCAAAACGCTAAAAACTTTATTGTCTTTATTTTTAGATTCTTTTGTTTTTACTGCACCCTTTATTTCAGCCCTACCGCCATTCTCAAATTCGTTTTCGCTCACACCTTTACTTTGTAGAGGCTGTGTTGTTTGTTTTTTAAATCCACCCATTTTTAATTCCTTAATCAAAATATTTAAAACATTTTACAATAATTTTATTTACAATATTTTATAAGTATTTATAATGTTTTTCCAAATGCCACGATTTCCTCGCATAAAGCTTGAAATTCGTTCTCTGCCTTATCATCGTTAAACTCATCTAGACTTTTACCATCTATTACAGCCTTCTTATATGCTCTGCGCTCATAAATCAATGATTTTAGAATGGCTACTTCCTCCAAGCTCTTATCTTTAATAGCAGATTCTACAAATTCCCTTAACTCATCTAACTCTTTATGCAAAAATGGATTTGGACTAATTTTGTTAAAGAGGATAAGACAATGAAGCTTTGGATTATTCTCTTTTGCCAAGTTAAACACTTCTAGCATTCTATCTAGCACCACTACATCATATTGTGATGGGATTGTGGGGATAATAAGCAAATTTGCCCTATTCATAGCTATTCGCATCTCTTTACTATCAGCTCCTCCCGTATCAATAATTACACAATCGTTTTTGCTTTCTTGCAAAGTGATTTCATCTTTTAGTGAGCTGCCCAATTTACTTATATTTGAAAATAACGGCTTTAATTCACTATCACTTCTATTATTGCTAAAAACTTCACTGCTCCGCTGTGGGTCTGCGTCAATAAGTGTTACTTTATCACCTTGTTTGGCTAGATAGCACGCTAGATTTACTGCCATTGTAGTTTTGCCACTACCACCCTTTTCATTTGCTATGGCAATGATCATTCCTGCTCCTTTGCTTTAATATTTTTTACACACTCTTTAATGAGCATTTCCATATCAATGTTTTCACAACCAGCATTGAGCCTACTGCCAATTTCTCTTAAAATATCTCTTTGCAACACTTCCTCAAATCTCTCACTTAATTTTTCTCTATCAAGCCCAGAGAATCCTTCCCACTCTTCATCATTTATATATACAGCTATGCTGTTTATCACACCATTGTCTGTATAAACTTCAAGGTTAATTCGCTTAATATGATATATACTAAACAAATCATTTGTATATTTGCTCTCCAACACGACAAAGTCATTTTTTTGCTTATTCATTTTTTATCCTTTATTTTACAAGTATTTATAATTTTATAAAATAAAAGTAAATGAAAATAAATTATTTAAATTTAAATATAAATAATTATAATTTAATATTTTTAAATATATATAAAGAATTTAAAAAAATTTAATATAAAATATATTACTTTTTAATTTATTTTTCTACTTGTATTTTTCTGGCAGTTTCATTTGCAGCTTTAATTTCAAATGATTTGGGCGCAAAAGTGCTTACATAGCCTTTCTGTTGGCTCATTTTTTGGATTTCTTTTATTATTTGGTTGTTATCTCTGCGTAAAGCGTCTAAATATGTGGCGTTTGGATATTCATTGTGCTTGATTTGCTTACTTAAATATTCTATAACTTCTGTATTTTTTAGCAATTTTACTTCTTGGCTTTGTATGTGTTCGTAGATATTGGAGAAAAAATTATTAATTCTCGCCCACAATCCATTAAACTTAATCACACTTCTAAAATCGTTCTCTAGTATGTTGCTTGTGTTGATTCTATATGATAGATTATCAGGCTCAATATAATTGTTTTTAGAATCCGCAATGTAAAAGCTAAAGCCTTTCATATCATTGCTAAACGAGCCACCAATGGTAAGTCCGCGATATTTAAAAAATATGCTCTCACCAGCCCCACTATTGAAAAGATTGTCAAAATTATCCCAAAAGGCTTTTTCTAAGGCGACTTGCTGCGGATTTTGCTTTGTTTGCGTATTGCTAGATTCTACTTTTTTAGAATCTGATATAATCTCATACGCTTTAAACTCGCCATTTTCAAAGCATTCACATTTAAAATGTTCTCCTTTGGGGTTTTCATTCAAAATATCTTTAATGTTTATTAGATTGCTTAACTCCTTTTTAAATAGTGGTCTAGCTTCTTTATTTTTGTGTAGTGTCTCTTCATTATCAAATAACTCTTTCTTAAATGCTGCTTCTTTGGCATTTTCTTTTCTTAACTCGTTTGCTATTTGAATCTGCAAAAGCATAAGTGGATTACCCACAGCCTCAGCTTTCATTTCACCAGCACTAGCACTACCCATAGAGATTTCATCTATTTCTCGCACACTTTTATCTGCATTTCTAAACTGCTCTATACCTTTAGCTTTAGATTCTATAGTTTGCCACATACGCGCGTCATAAGTCTTTTGAGTGGCATATCTTATCTCTTCAATGGCAAAATTATCACCATATTTTGTGTGTAGTAAATTGCCTTGTCTTATGAATCGTCCATTGCTTTGCTCTAAATCACTAGGTCGCCAAGGGCAGTCTAAGTGATGAATAGCTACACCTCTTTGTTGCACATTTGTCCCAGCTCCCATTTTAGAGCGAGAGCCTATAAGAACGCGAATTTCTCCACGATTTACTTTATCAAATAAGGCTTGTTTTTGTAGTGGTGTTTTAGCATCGTGAATAAAAGCAATCTCCCTTTGTGGTATCCCTTTTTTTACAAGCTTTTTAAGCACATCACTATATACATCAAACTTTGCGTTAGAGGCAATTATCTCATCATTACTTTTCTCACTTGATTCTATACCTTCACTAATTTCTGCCGAATCCATTATCTCATTAAGGTTTTTTGCTTCTTGCAATTCCGCTTTAGCAATAGATTCTATCTCACTTTGGCTCATCTCTCTATTGCAAGCAATTTTTTGGCTATGTATCTTTGGTGTGCTTAAGTCGCAAAAGACCAATTGTGTTCCCTTATCTTCCCTCCAATTTTCCCACCGTTTAAATACTTCCTCTGCTAATAGGTTACTTTTAGATTCTGCATAATCCTCGGCTTCTGGGTCAATAAGCCGATAATCCAGTCCCGCTTTTCTTGCATCTGTGGTGCAAGCCAAGACATTGTTGTTTCTAGGGTCGTCTCTAAAGTTTTCCATTCTCCATATGATAGAGCCCCTATTCCATTCACCATTATCACCCTGAATGCCAATGTATTGTGCTATCTCTTTGCTTCGTGGAGCGATAATGTTTGTAGGCTTACCATTTGCAAGAGGCGGCACAAAGTGAGGATTAAGCTTTAGAATATCAGCATTAGTAACAATGTGCGTATTTGCGCGATACATATCACTTAGCTCACTGATGTTATTAAATTTGCTAAAGCGTGTAACGAGTTTATAATTAATGCCGCTAGAATCTAGCTCAAAATCATTCACACTTTCGCCAAAGCAAGAAGCCCAAGAATCAAAAGATTCTATGCCTTTTTCTTGTAATAATTGCGGCTGCAAATATCGCTGCATAGTGTATAGTTCAGTTACAGAGTTACTAATAGGTGTGCCTGTTAGAAACATTACTCGTTTATCATTTGCGTGCAAGTATTTTGTTAGCACATAAAGGTTTTGTGCTTTTTGGCTAGGTTCTCTTGCTCCAAGCCCTAGCACATTTTTCATTTTAGTATTTACTCCTAGATTTTTAAACTCGTGCGCCTCATCAATGACTATGCTATCTACACCCAACTCACTAAAATCAATAGAGTTTGTTTTGGATTCTCTATTTTTATGTAGCTGATTTTCTAGCTTTGTGAGCATTTTATCTATGCGTTGAATATCCCGCCTATTTTCTTTTTCATCTAGCTCACCTCTAAAAGATTCTAATTCTGCTTTAGCTCCACTCACATATTCTTCATAAAAGTCATTGGGCATAGGGATTTTTTCTAATTGTGAATGTGCCATAATTACACAATCCCAATTATTAGAGGCAATTTTTGCATAAAATTCCTCTCGTTTATTCGGGCTTAAATCCTCCCTTGTCGCGACTAGAATGTTTGCATTAGGATATGCATCATAGAAGTCTTTATTCCATTGTTCTGTGATGTGATTTGGCACAATTACCAATGGTTTATTGATTAGTCCCATACGCTTTTGTTCCATAAGGGCGCAGATTGTGCTAAGTGTTTTCCCAGCTCCTACTTGATGATCTAGCAATATAGATTTATTTTGTATTGCTGCCCAAATAGCGTCTTTTTGGTGTGGATAGAGATTCTTGGCAGAGCTGAAGCCGGGCAAAGTCAAATGTGAGCCATCGTATTTTCTTGTGATATGTGTATTGAAAGTATCATTATATATGCGCTCTAAATGCTCACGCCTGTCTATATCTTTAAAAATCCACTCTTTAAACGCATATTTTAGATTGTCAATTTTTTCATTGACAATCGCGGTAGCTTCGTGGTCTGTTTCTCGTTCAGGCTCACCTTTATCATTGAATCTTGTTGTGCTTGGTTTTGTTAGAATTAAGGCAGTGTTAGCAAAAGCATATTCTAGTAATGTGCTAGGTTTTACGCTATGCCTATCGCTAGAATAGCCATATTTATGCTTTGCTTCTGTGCTTACCCTATAATCATCGCACCATACTTGCCAACCCAAGTGCTTTTTTGATTCAATGCTTATGTAGTCTTGTTCCAAGCCAAATTGCTCTGCTATGAACTCTTCATAATACTTTGCTGGTATCCAAGAAGTTCCTATATTTACAGCAATATCAGCAGCCTTTATATCTTTTGGTAAAATCTTCTGTAATGCCTCTAGGTTTACTCTTAAGCTCTCATCGCCATCATTGACTAGATTCTCTACTTCTTTGTGTTTTGCTTTGACATTACCACTTAGGTATAAATCTGCACTTAAAAATTGTGATTTGTTTAAATGATTTACAAAAATTAATTTTTGTTCTAATAGATCATTAAAAATTGCTTCTTTATCTATCTGGGGCAGGGCAGATTCTATCCATTCATTATTGATTTTGCCATAAATGCTAAGACTTGCCATAAGGGCTTCTTTTGGTGTTTCTACTTTGTGTTCTTTGGTAGGGCGTATTGTGCGTGTATTAAAAATATCTGCCTTGATGGCACTAGGCTTTCTTGCTTCCACTCCATTTTTCTTTGCTGCTTCTCTGCCTATGCCCTTATCGTATTGCTTTTCAAGGGCAGTAATTTTGTTTGATTCTATATCTATCCCACGATAAAGCGTTGCGTTGCGTGGATTACTCAAATAGCCAAAATCTTTGGCAAATTTATCATACACACGATTAAGCTCGGCTCTTTTAAGCACTAGCTCCCTATCATCGTCAGCTATATCGCTTTGTTCTAGCCTTACCAACTCATTAAAAGTATCTCTTATGGAGATAAAGCCTTTAATCTTTTCCGCCTCTTTGTCTGTATAGCTTCTATGCGGAGATTTAAGCCGACCTTTTGTATCTGCTACTTGATATACACTACCATCTACTACACATAAACTATCTTTCTTTAAACCGCCTATGTAATTTTTTAGCTCCTCATATTGTGGTGCATTTTGGTTGAGATAGCTACTTTTGTATTTAAATATTGGCTCGTGGTAGTGATAAATATCTCTTGGTAGAGTAGATATTATTTTTTCAATTTCTCTTGGCAAGTCTTTACCGCTATCTTTTACAGCTAATTTTTCGCCAAACTTTGTGCTAACAAATGATAATTCTCCCAAGATATGATTTTTGTGATTCCAAAAATACTCATTTATTTTAGAATTGCTATTATCCACAGCCTTACTATTTATCCACGCTTGATTAATAGACTTATCTACACCTTTCTTGAAGAATACAATATCACTTGTTACACTTGCATTTGTATCTTTGAACACATTATTTGGTAGGCGGATTGCCCCTATGAATGTCGCCTCTTTAGCGATTTTTGCGCGAATAGTTTCATTTGATTTGTCTAGGAAGCCATTGCTTACAACAAATGCGGCTATGCCATCGTCTTTTAGATTCTTTATGGCATTAAGCATAAAGAAATCACAGACCTTACCCTCACCATTTTCGTTACCTGTGTCTTTGTCTCCATAAGGTGGATTACCGATAAATGCATCAAAATTGCGGTTAAAATCCACCCTTTCAAATGCTTTATTTTCCAAATTCGCTTGTGGATAAAGTAGTTTTGCTATATTGAAAGTTATGCTGTCTAATTCTGTGCCGTGCATTTTATAATTTGCGTCTGGCATATAGCCTATAAATCTACCATTGCCACAGCTTGGTTCGTATATATGCTTTGTATTAGAATCGTTATTTAATCCAAAATGATTAAGGCTACTATAAATGCTATCAATGATAAATCTAGGTGTGTAGTATGCATCAGTGCAGCTTCGTTCTAGCCTATCTAATTCCTTTTTATCACTTACAACATTTGCAAGTATTTCATATTCTTTTGCATAATCACCATCTTTGCCATTTATAATCTTAGCCATACCGCCAAAACCGCTAAATTTACTTAGAATTTCCTTTTGTTCTTCATTTGGCATTTCACCTTTAAATTGCAATTCCCTAAGTGTAGATATGGCGGCAATATTGGCTTCAAATCTATCTCTAAAGCCCTTAATAGATACATCACTTGCTAATTTATAGTTTTCGCCTATTGGTATATATGTTTCATCACCTATTATGCTGGGTGTTTCACCGATTTTTCTAGCAGTTGCAAAATGTGGTATTATTTGCGCGGTGGATTTATCGCTGCTTGAAGTTTGATTTTCTAGTAAATCTCCTCCGCTAGATTCTGTTTGTGTTCGCCCACTAGAATGTCCCATATATTGTTGTGGTGTGGATTTAGCTTGAATTGCTGCTCCTGCCACGCTAGGCAATATTGATTGGGACTTATCCCCATTGTCTCCAACGCTTGATATGGAGTCAATTCCGCTATGTTTGGTAGCAAAGAGGCTTTCATAAACGCCTCTATTTCTACTTCCAGCTGTTTCTCCACTAAATAAGTCAATCTGTCGTAATCTGCTATTTGTATTGCTTTTGGATAGAGATGTTTTGCCCACCTCGTTAGAATAACCATTATCCACCGATGATGGTATCCTTTCTGTATGGCGGAGTCTAGATTTTCCTCCGCTAGTGGATTGAGGTATTGTCCCACTATTTGCCATTCGCTCTCTATTATCGTCCATATCTTGCGATTGAAATAAAACTCCATTGGCGGATTGGCTAGAATCTGTGGCAACTTCCTTTCTAGTTTGCTTACTTCTATCTCCCATATTTCCTCGTGTATGCTCATTTCGCCGTATCCATCGTATCCCTCCGCTTTCACTTTGGCTAGGAATGCTTCCTGTTGCGCTTGACTTGCTTGATAGTTCCCTCTGCGAATCCCTAAGAGTTCCGCTAATCGCTCCTTGTCTTTGAAATAACTCTCTATTTGCTCTTTGGTCTCTATATCTATTGTTTGGGTTGAGGACATCATTTTGAAGCTCTCCTTTCTCATCATAGTAGTCAAATACACTAAAAAGCGAAAGCTCGTATCCGCTATTTTGTGTTTTTGATTTTGCCATTATAACTCCTTTAAAGTAAATACAATAAAATAAAATTAAATATAAGTAAAAACTTTTATTTACTTATTACATTCAAGACTGGTTTTCCATTTTTCTCTATTGCTGTAAATTTACACCCATTATTGAACTCACTACACCCATAAAATGCACTCTTGACACTTTTGATTCTGCGCAAATGCCCCTTTTTACATTTTGGGCACATTATTACCCCAGCAATTTTTATATCTAAATTTGCTTTTTTGATATTCTCAATTTCAGCTTTTACGGAATCTAACACATCATTCAAAAAGCTCTCTTTACTCATCTCTCCTTTTTCAATGCTTTTTT
Organism: Helicobacter sp. MIT 03-1616; assembly: GCF_000765685.2. Lineage (NCBI taxonomy): Bacteria > Pseudomonadati > Campylobacterota > Epsilonproteobacteria > Campylobacterales > Helicobacteraceae > Helicobacter > Helicobacter sp. MIT 03-1616. Next base: position 114,010 of record NZ_JROY02000003.1, read on the forward strand.
GATATTCGAACCACAAGGCAGTCATATCAGGATTAGAGAGCATAGGACTAACACTCTTTATTAAATCACGTCCAAGTTGTGTGGCTTTAATGCTTTGCTTTTTGTCTTTACTGCAAGTGATGAATCCTTGTGTAATAAGCTTATCTATCATCTCGCTTCTTGTAGCTGGTGTGCCTATGCCGCCACTTTCACCTTTTTTGTCTTTATCTTTTTCAATGAGTAGCTTTTTAATATTTTCATTTTTTACATATTTTGCTACTTGATTTAAATCTTTAAGAAGCGTAGTCATTGTATATTGTGGTAAAGGTTTTGTTTGGAGTGTTTTAACCTCACTAGATTTTAAAGTGGCAGTGTTGCTTTTGATATTTTCTAAATCTAGTTCCTTTTCATTGTCATCATCATTTTCTTCATTAAATATGCTCCTAAATCCACTTTTGGTAGTTTTGGCTGCACTTGCACTAAATTTTATACCCTCACATTCTAGCTCTACGCTGTAAGCGATATATTCCCTTGCTTCATAAAACTGCATAGCAAAGCGTTTGGTGATAAGTGTATAGATATTTTTCTCTGTTTGGCTTAACTTATCAAACTCAAACCTGCTATTAAGTGGAATTATCCCATAGTGAGCAGAGAGATTTTTATCATTAAACGCTTTGCTTTTGATAGTTAGATTTGCCTTACTTAGAAAGTCTTGTTCGCCTATATTTGACTTCACTGCTTCTAAAATCCCTTTGCTTTGTTCATAAATCTTTTCTGGCAAATATTGGCAATCGCTTCTGTTATAGCTTATTGCTTTATATTTTTCTCTTAGTGTTTGTGTAAAGCTAAGTGTATCTTTAGGAGAGTAGCCATAAAGCTTTGCTGCTTCTGTTTGCAGAATTAAAAGATTATAGGGTAGGGGAGGATATTCTTTTTTTGGTGTTTTTGTAAGCTTTAAAGTAAATTGTTTAGATTCTATATGTGTTTTTATCTTTTCAACCTCTGCTTTATCTAAAATCTTTTGTTCTGTTTTTAGATTTGCTTTAATAAGCGTTGAATCTACTTCAAATTCTCCATTTAGACTATAATAATCTATACTCTTAAAGTTCTCATTTTGCAAGTCTCTATCTACAATAAGGCTAAGAATAGGCGTCATCACTCGTCCAACTCTTAGCGTATTGTCTCCACCCTTAGCACGATAAGCACAGGTATAAGCTCTTGTTAGATTTATTCCTACTATCCAATCTGCAATACTTCTTGCAAATCCTCTATCACTCATTGTTTTAAATTCGCTATTTGGTCGTGCTTTTCTTATCTCATCACGCACTGCTTCAGGTGTAATATCATTTATCAACACTCGTTTTACAGGCTTAGTGTTTTTGGCATAATCCAAAATCTCGTCTATGAGAATCTGTCCTTCATCATCACTATCCCCGCAGTGCATAATTTCATTTATTTCTTTTTTATGGATAAGCTTACTTATTTCCTTGAGTTGTTTTTCACTCTGTTCCAATGGCTTATACTCATACTTTGCAATATTAAATGGCAAATCGTTTATATCCCACTTTTTCCATTCTGCTTTATAATCCTCTGGTTTATAAAGTTCAAGCAAATGCCCAAAACTCCAAGTAATATAATCATTACCTTTTATATAGTATCCTACACCCTTATTAGAATAGTTTTTTAATTCGCCATTTAATGCTGCTGCTATTGCCTTTGCCAAATCAGGTTTTTCTGCTATAAAAAGTCTCATTTTATCTCCTTTTATGTGTTGTTTTAGTTTTTATTGCTCCGAATGTGCAGTGTAAATCTTCTACTGCTGCTTCCTAAACACACTCGGTTTTATAGGATTAGAATCTTTCCATAAGCCTTTATGAGCTAATTTTGCCTTTATTTCTAAATGAGTGTAAGCATTAGAATATTCTTTATAAGCCCAAGCAAAACCATTTTCTACTAAGTTTGCATTGACATCAATATCATTGCAAAAGACTATGGCTACAATTCTGTTGTATTTATCTTTATCTTTGATTTTAAGTGTGGCATTACTTCCTATGGGGCAAAGAGTTAAAAGATGAGATGTAGCCTCTTTGCCATAGCTTTGGTTAGATTCTGGTGCATCAATGCCATAAAGCCTTACTTTAAACTTCTCTCCATTATGAAGTATTGTTAGAGTATCGCCATCATAAACCTTAATAATACTTCCTTGCACTTCTTTACTTGGCATAAGATAGGCAAGATTAAAATTGCTAAATTGGCTAATAATTACGCCAAGAATAATCAAGCAAAATGTTAAAATGTGTTTTTTCTTAATTTTGCTCTTTATAAATTTCATCGTTCCACTCCTTTATCTTTATTATTATCTTTTTTAAAGCCTTTTTGTGCAACTGCATCTATTTTTTGCTGCATTCTTTTAAGTGCAGATTCTGAAACTTTTGTGAGATTGGTTTTGTTTTCTAAAGAAGTTGCACTTTGTGGTATAATGTCGGTAGCAGTCGATGAAATGTTGTTATCAACCAGTCGCTCGTCAAGACTTTGGGCTTGAGTGTAGGAAGTGGGCGTCCCTACCATCGGCTGTTTATACACCACCTCTTTTTTATCAAGTTGTTTTAGCTTTTTAACATTCTTTTCATTAGCGTGAAAAATCTTAACAATATTTTCATCTTGTCTTACGCCAACTTCACCCATTTTTTTATCATTAAGCTTTTTTCCTGCTATGTAGTCCTTTTCACTCATTGGAGAGGGATTTTTAATGATGATTTCAGGCTCACTTACTACTTTTTCTATCACTTCTTTTACTTCATCTTTGTTTTTAAACATTTCAGGGTGTCGTTTATAAAGAAGTGTTAAATCAGCAATGGCTTGTTCTTCTCCCAATAAATCTACGAGAGATTTACAAAGATGAAAAATCGCTAATTCTCTTTCTTTTTCACTCATCGCCTTGCTCCTTTATTTTTAATTTTTCTTATGAGTGGTGAAATGAGAATCTTTTCCCTCATTAACGCTCCATATCATTTTCTTTTTTACCTTCTTTCCTAAATCCTTTTTGTGCAAATGCTTCTATCTTTTGTTGCATCTTGGCAAGGGTAGAATCTGATACATTGAGTGTAGAGCTATTTATGTCTTTGTTGTTTTGATAGTATTGTGTTACTTTAGGATTCTTAAATTCCATTTGTTTGTTAAAGTTTCTATCAGAATAAAAAGATATAATTTGTTCATTAGATGGGTGGAAGGTGGTAGATGTGTGCCCCTGCCCATCTATCCTATCTACAATAGTCCTAAATCTTATACCCTCTTTATTCTCCCATTCATAAATCTTTGCTCCTTTTTCATCAATGAAAGGCTCACTAAAGTTTTTTAAATATTCTCTTAGGGAATGTCCTATGTCTAAAAGTTCTTGTAGTTTTATTTCGCCCTTGCTATTCTCTTTCAAATGTAACTTGATATGTTCCGCACCTCTGCCCTTATCTCTTCTTTCAAGATGAAATCCTTTCACATACATCGCAATATATTCAATCACAGCATCTTCAATAGCTTCAATATCTTTGAGAATAGGCGTAGCTTTTTTGTCATTAAAGGTTACATTGTAAATTCCACGATGTTCTTTATCCATTACCTGTCCATTGTATAGTCTTTTTTGTTTTCTTTCGCAAGTATTTTTATGTTTGGTGTAAGGAAGCAAATGCTTCCTTATGCATAGAGTTATCTCTCATTATCTTTGGTTGGCTGTGATTTGTCCTGCGTAGCAGCTTTAGCAGCATCTTGTTCTTGTTTTGTTGTTACATTAACACCATCTCTGCTTATCACAGCATATGCGCCTTCACCTTTTTCTATGAGAGCTTGTTTAAGATTCTCATCATTGACATTTATTCTTACGGCAAGATTTGTATGCTCAAAGCCATTTTTATCTTGCCAAGTATTTGTAGTTAATGAGTTTGCAAAATTTTTACCCATTTCACTTTGCTCATTTAACATATAAAAGCTTTTGCCATCTTTTTCTACCTTATTAAAGTAGATTAGGTCGCTACCATCTTTGACTTCGCTATTGAATGGCTTGAGACTTACATTGCCATTTTTTTGAATATTGACAAAATAACTTTGCCATTTCGGCTCTTCTCCATCCATACTTTGTTTAAAGCTGACACTAAGCTTTTCAACTCCTATATTTTTAGCTTCAACTGCTTCACTTAAAATATTTATCGCCGCGGTTTTAGCCGACATTATTTTCTTTTCATCAGCCTTATTTACATAATCCATTTGTGAATCACTATTAAGCACCACTTTTTGATTTGAATCTAATCTTGCTATTGCCATTTTTTACTCCTTATAATATGGATTTTTTTTGTATGCCGCCACTTGTTCCATTTCTATTTTGCTTTATTGGGTGCTATGTTTTCATTTTCCACCTCCTAAATTGATTATATGCTCCTTACCATTGCTATTTATCGTTGCACTTTTAGGGACTAAAAGCATAATGTTGTTATTGCTATTTTTAAGGATTTTTACGCTATTAAGTTTCTCGCTTAAGGTGTTAAATTTAGATTCAATCTCTTTGTATTCCTTATATTTGCCAAATGCTAAGAGAGTGAAAGCTCCACACAATATCCCTATAAATACCGCTACGCATATAAATGCCAAAACAAACTTCTTTACATTACCTATATGATTTAGGAGAGAATCTAACTGCTCTTTTTGCATATTTATTTGCTTTTTGAATTCCTCATCTTGAACATTTGCTTGTGATTGTAAGCTTTTGACTTGAGATTCTAAAAACTTATTCATATTTTCACTATGCTTTTGATAGAATCCCTCTTCAACCGCGTTAATTGCGCTTAAATTTGCAGATATTTGTTTTTTGGCATTTTCATCTACGCTTTTTATCAATGACTTTAGGTCTATAAAAAACTGCTTTAAATCAGCTCTTACATCAACACTTTGTCCCACACTATCACTAATGTCTTTTAATGTCTCATCTAGCTTTATAGAATTAAGTTTTTCTACAAAATATTCAAGAGAATCGTTGATAAGTTTTAACTTATTGATAAAATTTAATTCTTTTTGGCTAAGAGAGTTATCAAAGAAATTATCTATTCTTTCAAACTCATTGTTGAGCATATCGCTTTGTATTGCAAAGTCGCTTATAATGCCTAATACCTCGTTAGATTCCATAAATTCACTTTTACTTTTTAGCGAATCTATTTTGCTATTTAAGCCACTTAGCAGTGCTTTAGCATTAGCGATACCATCTATAAAGTGGTAAGCTCTGCCTCCAATCAAATCATTGAGTGCCTCTCTATGTGGATTTGTGGCAGCAGATTCTATAAAATCGCTAGATTCGCCGACTTCACTTGCTTCAGTATTCATTTATGGATTCTCTGCTGCTTTGTGAATTTATGGGATAGTTTGGCTCTTCTATGGGATTAATGATTAATGGATTTACTTCTTTATCATCATCAAGCATAGCCTTAGAGCTAAAAAACATTATTTTGACTCTGTCTCTTAAACCTCTAGCCAAATCAATAGGTTGCACATCTACATATGCAGTTACACCATTTGCTTTAAAATAATTGCGATATTGCAGGGCTAGATTCTTTTCACCCAAAATAATGATTTTATCAGCATTGTGTGCAAGTAAAAAGACTTTTACCATTTGATTATTTTCAAACAAATAATCACCCTTTGCTTGTGCTTCCACTTCATACGCCCAATTGCTTTCTTTCAGCTTTTTATCCTTTGGGACAAAGCTGTATCGTTCTTCTAAAAGCGCATTGTTAATGCTTTGAGATGTCGCTCCCCACTCTATCCTTACAGGCTTTTTGCTACAGCCACTAATTGCTACCATTGCCACTATTGCAGCACCGCAAATCAAACTCTTTTTCATTTTTGCTCCTTGACCAATATGTCTCATCGCTCTACTCCTTTATCTTTGCTTTGGTGTGTTGAATCATCTTGATGAAACCCTTTTTGTGCAAATGCTTCTATCTTTTGCTTCATCTTGGCAAGGGTAGAATTTATGGATGATTGCTCTAGCTCTGCCCCATATTTTTGCTCCGCAGGTATAAAACCTGTTGCTTCTAATTCTTTGATTTCTGTGTGTTCCTCTTTGATCTTCTCAAACAATGAATCTCGTTCTTTAGAATCCAATGATCTAAAAAATGTTAAAAATTCATCAACTTTTGCATTATTTTCCATTTATTGCTCCTTTTGAATTGGTATTTTAATGTTGCACTCTCCTTGTAGGATTGCATTCTCTAGTTCATCACGGCTAGGAATGCCCTTAATATCTTTTAGCGATTCACTCACCGCCTTAAACTTATCCATAAAGTAGCGATCGCTGTAATAAAACGCCTTGTTAGCTAGAATTGGCTTACCACTATCAATTGTAATTAGTTCCTTGCTAAAATCCATTTCCCTTAGTTCTTGTGGGAGCATTAAAGCCCTATGTGTTTCACTAATACTTCTGCTACCACCACCGCTTCCGCCGTGATTATGGCTTCTACTTGTTTGTTTAACTGTTTTATTGCCTAGAATCTTACTAATAGCTTCCGCGTCTTCTTGCTCTCTTGGTGCATAGAAAATTTGACACGCGTGATTTGTTAAGAGTGTTTTTGCTCCCTCCTTGCCATAACCATCTGGAACAGGTGTTTCTAGTTGGGATAGTGATTGATAAATGGTAAGTAGTCGTAAGTTGTATCCAGCAATAAAGCTAACACCTTTTTGTAACACAGGGATTCTGCCCGGTGCAGTAAATTCGTCCATAAGCAAAAGTGTTGCATATTTCAAATTTTTGTTTTGCTGTGGCAATTCTTTGGTGTTTAAGAGAATGAGCTGGGACCAAAAAATATTAAGTATAAATTGTGCATTTGCTAATTGGTCAGGTGTAATGCCTATATAAATAGTCATTTTTTTCTTACGCAATTCTCTTAAGTCAAAATCACTTGTAGCTGTTGATAGTCTTAATGTATCACTTTCAAATGAGCTAATTGGCGCATTAAAACTTGCCATTATGCTTGATTTTGTATTATCACTATCCACATTAAAATATGTGCTAAGGCGGCGATTTGTCGCTTCACTAATAATATCTAGCTCTTTTAAGAATCTATAAGTCTCCTCAAAACCCTTGACTTCATTATCACCCACTTTAAATTCAAAACCTTTGCTTAGTTGCAAAAGTCCATAGAAATTAAACTCTGCCTTTAGTCCATACAATGTTAAAAATGCTCTACCATCTTCACTTAATGCTAAATCTTTATAGAGATAACAAAGTCCTATAAAGAGATTCTGTGCTTGCTGACTCCAAAAGGCATCTTTACCATCACTTGGATAGATAATATTTGCTAAATCCATAAGCTGCGAATCACAATGCTCTGTATCTAGCATATCAATATAAGTAAAAGGATTGTAGCGATGAGTGCGAGATGAAAATGGATTAAACAAAAATACTTCATTATCCAGCTTTTCTGCACGATAACGACTCGTATAATCAAAGCACTCTTGCTTAATATCCTGCACCACAGCAGATTCTGCCCACTCTAAAAGATTAGGAATGACAATCCCTACACCTTTTCCGCTTCGTGTAGGCGCACCAAGCGCGACAAACTGCGCTCCGCCAAATTTCAAAAACTTATCACCATACTTACCAATAATAATGCCGCGCTTAACATTATTGTTTTTATCGCCAAAAAGCCCAGCTTTACGAATCTCATTGATATTAGCAAATCTTGCTTCACCGTGCAAACTCTCTTTTTGTTGTATAAAGACAATTGCCGACACTAACATAAGCACACTTAAAACAATTGCTATTATAAGTGATAGCCACGCATTTGGATAGCCTTTATCTATGGCTTCATAAATAAAATTTAAATGCCATACTTGAATCAGTTTTGCTATAGGAACTTTATTGATGATAAGCACTATAAAGCCACTAAAAATCCAACTTATAGCCAAAAGTGGAATGCTTAAAAAGGCAGCTTTTGCTAGATTATTATCTTTCATAATCTTTTGCCTTTGGCTTCTCTTGCTCCATTTTACGCAAAGAGTTCTTTAAAATGGTAATTCTTGCTTGCATTTGCTCTACAAACTCATCTAATTTATCTTCCATATCTAAGATTTGCTCTTTCAAATCTCTTGCTTGTTCTTCACTCATTTTGTCTCCTTTTGTATGATTAAGTTTGCACATTTCATCTATCTTTTCCTTTGTCGATAGATTGTTGCTTAGCTTTTGTGTTGCTGCTAAAGCCTTTTTGTGCAACTGCATCTATTTTTTGCTGCATTCTTTTAAGTGCAGATTCTGAAACTTTTGTGAGATTGGTTTTATTTTGTGCTATACTTTCATTGGCAGAGTTGTGAAAATTGAGGTCGTTAATCTGTCGGTGGGGCTGACCTCGCTCACCCCTCTCTGTCCTTGAATGAGCTGTTAATAATCTATGTCCTTTTCCATAATCTCTTTCTCCATAATTTATAATACTCTCATCATTGGCTTTAACCCTCCAATTGTAGCCCTGATATTCCGCATTAAACTCCGCTCCCACATTCCTAGCTACCTTAGGAAAAGAAAGCATTTCTTCTGTGGTTACCATTCCTCTTAGGGCTGGATTATCAAGATGTTTGTGTATTTCTTTTTCCATAAACTCCCTATCAACCACTACATCACCTACATTACCTTTAACAATTGTGCTAGACTTTTCATTCTCTAGCACTTTATACATCTTGCTACTTTCTTTTTTGGATTCTCTCTCCCAAGCAATTTCTTTTAATGTTTGTATAGCTTTTTCACATTGTTTAATATTTTCTTCAGTCTTTGCTATATTTTGCTTTGTTTCTTTGACATAATTTTCAAGCTCTAGTATTTTGTTTTGTAAATCTTGTTTTTCTTTATCACTCATCGCATAGCCTCTTTGAAATAAATTTCACTAATCCTACGCTTTCCATTGTGTGCATAAATATGGACAATTACATCTATGAGGTCTTGTAGCATTGCCATAATCTGTTCGTAAGGTATTTTTTGTCCTTGAGGATTTTGCAATATCATCATTGCAAGGCGTTTAAAGCAATCTGCGCTATTCCCAGCGTGGCAGCTTGTAAGACTTCCTCCGTGTCCAGAGCTTAAAACATTGATAAAATCATAGGTTTCAGCTCCACGAAGCTCTGCTAATAAAATGCGGTCAGGCTTCATACGCAAACAGCTTTTAAGAAGTGTTGCTGAATTTAAGAAATCATCACTCTTTGCTTCACTTGGATAAAAAAGTTGCACAAAGTTTTTATGTGTAAAAAATACAATTTCCTCCACATCTTCAATGGTTATGAGCCTTGAATCTAGCGGAATAAAATCTATGAGACTTTTCATAAAGGTGGTTTTACCGCTACCTGTTTCGCCACAGATAATTACATTTTTGCCATAGGCGACAGCACTGCTTATAAATCTCTCATACTCACCTTTTTCATATAAGCTTAGCAGCTCACTATCTTTTTGGCTTAAAGTATGGCTAATTGGCTTTATCTCACTAAAGAGTCCCTGTTTAGAAAAATCACTCATTACAAATCTTGTGCGGCTAGGTTTTCTAATAGTGATTGAAATATGGTCTTTTTTACTTGCGGGAGGCAATACGATTTGCACCCTTTCGCCACTTACCAATACACAGCTTAGAATAGGTCTTGCCTTGTCTATTTGGTCTTCTTTGTAGCTTGCAGCTGCTTGAGCAAATGCTTCGGCATTTTCATAGGTTATATGTGTAGATTCGCACTGCCATTCGCCACTTGTATTTTGAAACCAAATAAGATCATCTCCGTTGTAGCAAATCTCATTGATTGAATCTTCTTTTAAATACTTGCCAAATAAATTATCAGCATATTTTTGCAAACTTACACTCATTTTTTGCTCCTTAGGCGCAGCTGATACACCTTACTAAAATCTATATCTTTATTGACATACACTCCGACTAAGTCGCCGTGATTACGATAAATAGTAGGTTTTATGTTTATAGTTTGGCGCAGAGCTGTATTTGCCAATTGATTTGCTTGCATAGGGCTATACATTTGAGCATTTGGCGCAATTTGGGCATTCACATATTGCCCAAGTGATTTAATTGTGCCATCAATAACACTTAGTAGAATGGCAGCACCAAATCTTGTTGCATAATGGTTATCCCTATTACCCTCAATACCTGCTCCACCTAGAGCATCTACTCCACCGCTATCCACAGGAATAACAATATTATTTGGTGTTCTTATCTCACTCCATATCACATAAAGCCTTGAGCTACCATCTGTTACATCTGCATTTGTGTAACTGCCGCTTATTTGGCTGCCTTTTTCTATTAAAAGTGTTTGTCCATTTGCTGAATAAATATCACTTGCTACTATGCAGCCTATACTCCCTTTTAATTCACTTACAATTTTAGTTTGCAAACTACAAGGGATATAAGTGTTTTTAGGTAAGAGCAATGATTGATTAAATGGACTATAAAATGCACTTGTAGGTTGATAAACTTCACCTTTAAAGTCGGTATTTTGTCTATATGAAGTATCACTGCCAAAATCCATACCACTTAAACCAGCAGCAGCTTGTGCTTCAGCATTTGCACTCATTAGCGCGTTATAATCTATATTTTTGGTTTGGTCTAGCATATTATTTAATGCTTGAAGTGTCTTTTGCTCCATTTCTGCTGGGTTTAGCTTATCTTGTTTCTTTTGTTGTTCGTTAGATTCTTTTGCTGCTTCGCCACCGCGTGGGCTTATTACTCCAGCACTAGAACCTTTTATAATTCGTGGCTTCATAAAACCATCTTTTGTAAGCCACCAAGGTTGTTCTTCCTTTGGGGATTGATTGCCAAAATTTTCATTAAAAGTTAGCTGTGGCTCAAATGTTTGATTGTTTTTTACACTATCAACCAAGTCATTGCTATTTTGTTCTAAACCCAAATCATTTAATAACCCTTTACCACTAGATTCAACCTCCATAAAGCCATTGTCCTGCCCAAATTCAGCTTCGTTACCTAAGTCATTATTGTTTGCATTAAGCATATTGAGGGCATTTTTGTTGTTTTCATCTTTTTCTTTATCACCCGAATCACTACCAAAACTCAAGCTTAGTAATATCAACAACAAGATAAATAACGCACCGCCTACTATTGCTACTACGCCTATTATACGCTTACTTCCACCCTCACTTTCTAAGAGAACATTGCTATTTGCCTCTCTATTTTCCATTTAAAAGCTCCCTTTTTACTTCGGTTTCATTACTTGTCTCTGGTGCTTTTGGTAATGGATTTAACGCATAGCCTTTGTTTAAAATGCCGACTAATTTATCACCGCTTCTAAGCAGAATCTTTTTATGGATAGAATGAATAACAAGAACTGAAAATTTGCCCTCTTTTTTAATGTGCTGATTCACTATTTGCTCCTCTCTATCGTAAGCAAATGCACTTGGGAACACCTTTGTATTGTCAAATCCAAGATAAGTGAATACACCATCATCATATGCAAAGTCAGGGGCGATGTTATCAGCACCATTATTTACTCTCATATAATAATCCCAATTACGAGGCACTGCCGTGCGATTAAGGCTTTTTTGCAGTTTGTCAATTTCTATGGCTCTATCAAGCCTCTTTTGAGCATTTTGTATTGCTTTATCTTCCATTTGAGGATAGGTAAAAGTCATTTTATAAACTTTATTCTTGGCGTTTAAAACTAAATCAAACACATAAAAATTAGCATTTGTCGTTACAATTAAGTTGGTCTTCCAAGTCTGCGGTATAGGGTCTATCACCATTTCTTTTTCAGCTCCATTAAACATAGGGTCTGGATTATGCACAAATTTAGTTGTTACTGCTTTTGGCTTGATAAAGAGTAGATTTTCTCTATCCACAATCTCCCAACCCTCACTAAATCCAGCTGCAATATTGATTACTCGCTCATTTGGAGCAAACTCTATCACGCTTACATAGCCATTTGCTGCCGTGATAGTTAGCACATCTTGTGCGTTAAACACTGCATAGGCTATCTTTGAATCAAAGCTACTCTTAGTAGGCACACTTGCTCCAAAACCAACCGCAATAAATACGCAAATTAATACTATCTGTTTCATCGTTTTATGTCCTCATCTATTCTGTAAGTTAAAACTTTAAAGCCAAGTGGATTGATATGTCGCAAGTTTTCTCTAAATGCTAGGTTTTGATACTCATAGCTAAGAGTAATAATGCGATATTGATTGATGATGCTTCTATTACTTAGATTCTTAATTGCTAGATTTGTTCTAATCGTGGCAGTTTTTACCCCAGCAGATTCTGTAAGAACAATTGATAGGACATCAACGCTAATTTGTATGTTGTTTTTAAAAACTTTATCTCGCGCGTCTTCACCTTTATAAATATCTTTATAATCTGCTGCTACTCTATCACTGCTTAAAGTAAGAACAAGTTCATAATCTCTATTTAACATATCATAGAAATAACCCTCTCTTGCACGAACATAGCTATTTATAAAATGTTTATCTAGGGCTTCATTATTACTTATTTGCTGAACATCTAAAATGCTTATAATATCCACCGCTCCTGTAGTGTCATTCACGCGAACAAGATATGGCTCGGTAGTTTTTAATGGTGTTAGAAGCATTACTGCTATGATTGCTAATACAGATAAAACACCACAAAAAACAGCAAATAAATAAGCTCTCTTGTTACTTTGTTCTATCATATAGCGCAAACTAGATTCAAAATCTAAAGCTTCCTTATAGTTACCCTGAATATCATATTCATATGAATGATTAAATTCATTAGAATCTGCATTATCAAACTCTTTGTGTTTAGTATTCAATAGGGCTTTGAGTTTTTCTATGATTTGCTTCATTTAACTTCCTTTAGCTCTTTGGTATTAATAGGGACAAATTTATGTTTATCACTAAAGATTTCATCATAAGGATTTGCCTCTTTATTGCTACACGCCATAAATAAAAATGCTATGAAACTTGCTGCCAAGATTGATTTTAGATTTATATTCATTTTTAACCTCTCATTTTTGATAATAGAGCTTTACCTGCACTTGCAGCCATTTTTGCTCCAGTGGCTGCTACTCCAATCCCTCCAACCATACCACTAGTAGCAAGATTGCCTGCTACTCCTGCTAAACCACCCTTTTCCATAGCTGAACCTACACTTTTCCCAGTTAATCCACCTATTCCACCAATAGCTGCTTTATTTATACCTCTTGTTGCTCCACCTACTACTGCCCCAGCTACTTGTGAAGCCCCAACACCACTCATAGCAGAATCTAGACTGACTTGTGCGAGATTTTGCGCAAGAGATTTAATGACTTTAATGATTTGCACTAGCACAAAGCACATAAGCGTTACTTCCAATGTTTGCAAAAGAATATTTTTTAAATCAAATTCCTTTAACGCCTCAAGGCTAAAAACTTGTTCCAAAACCGATTGACAAAATGACATAAACATAAACAAGAATAAGAGTGTAAAAGTATTTGAAAGCAGGAGCTGACACCATTGTGTGAAAACTTGCTTTGTTTGATTCCACATTAGGCAAAAAAGTGCTAGGGGTAAAACTATAATAAGGAATGTATTGCTTACACTGCACGCGATAATAGAGAAAAATAACTCAAAACAAATCGCAACAAAACATATCCCTACGATGACTATCATAAATGCTGCCATAATAGTTTTTCCAGCACTCATTCCGCTTTCTTTCCACAGACTTGCCATATATTTTAATACAGCATCTACAAGCCCATCAAGTTGCTGATAAAAGCCTATGCCACCACCAGCCCATTCATAAATCCCTTTAACCGCTTCAATAGAATAGTTAAGCCAAACTCCAGCTCCCATAGCAAAGGATAAAATAAATGCTTTTCGTCCTAAATCCCATACAAGCTCTCTTATAGGGTCTTGACTTTTTCCTGCTAATACCATATAACCTTTATACATAATACTTAGCGTTATAATTGCACTAACTATAAGTTGAAGCTGTTGCATTTTGTTATTAAGGCTCATTTGTTGCAGGTTTGAGAGTAGGTTTTCAATGGTATAACCTATGCCTGTGAACATTTGTGAAGAATCTGCCATTATTTTAATCCTACATTTCTATACTTTTCTGCTACTGAATATGTTGTATTAAGACTCTTTAGAAAAAGTTCATCTTCTTGCTCTTGCACTATGCGCTCATTATTTCTATATTCAAGTGAATCTAACTCATTAAGTGCTTTTGCTTTTTCCATTTCTGCCTGTGTAGCACGAATAGCCAAAGCTGCATTTTCTCTATCTTTTTGGCTGCTTGCTCTATCAAATTCTTTGATTTGTTTATCTAATTGTTTTTGCAATCTGCGAATAATATTTCCATAGTCGCTATGCTGTTTTATCCCTGCAGCATAATTGATTCTATCTCTTAGGCAAATATTGAGTGCGCCGTCTTTAAGCCCACTACACTTATCGTAAAGATTATAGGTGTCTGTGTATTTTTTATATTTATCGTTAAAAAAACCCTGTGGGTCGCTTAGCACTTCTTTGTTGAATTGCTCCATATCCTCTTTGGCTTTATAAATATCATTTATATCTTTGCTGATATTATTTATATCCCCTAGTAAATCATCAAGCCCCAGCGTTTCATTAGTAAATTCAGTAGCGTGTTTATCAAACTCTTGAATCTGACGCACTGAATCACTCACTTGCTTTGCATAACTTGCTATTTGTTGTATTGCAGTTATGGTATTTTGCACCAAATTGGTTGGGTCAATTACAGGAATGGCATTTGCATTTATACTTAACCCTATCCACAGAGCCACTGCTCCCACTAACTTCTTGTTACGCATTTCTATATACCTCCTTTAATGCGATTATTTTTGCCTCAAGGCTTTTTTCTTTATCATCAAATATATTTTCAATCGTATCTATATAAGAAGCACCTGTGCTAAGAATCATTAGATTCTCCTTGCCCAGAGTGCTTAAATCAAGAGTAGCAATGACACTCTCATCTTGTCTCTTAATTAAAAATTGTCTTTTTACAGGCTGAAAATCTCTAATGATTTGATATTCATCTTCACTAAGATTTAGTCCATTTATATAATCATCTGCCTTTGCTAAAGGATTTGGCAAGAAAATCTTTGTGGCACTTTGTTCTATTAAAGTTTTTGCAATAGGAAGTTTTAAGAAGTCCTCTACACTTTGTGTAGCAAGGCGTAAGAAACCATTTTGTTTTCTTATAGTTTTAAACTTGTTTTTTACCTCCTCTGCAACCACTTCATTTTCTAGCCATTTCCACGCTTCGTCTATGTCAATAACAAGCCTACGCCCATCTGCTAAACTCATAACGCGCCACAAAATAAAATAGCTTAGAATCCCATTGATATCTTTATCATCTAAAAACTCTGTCCCATCAATGCCATAAATACTTATTTCATCACTAAACTCTAAAATGTCATTTTCATTATCAAACACCCAACCAAATTGCTTACCTTTTTTAAATGCCATTAACCTTGCTTTAAGAGAGTTATCATCATTAATATCTTCTGTTAGATTCTCCAATAAAAGCGAAATGGGGTATTTGCGCTCATCTTTTTTAAATTCCCTCATAATAAATTCCACTGCATCACTTAGCTTTTTCTCTTCTTTAGCATTCAAAAACTCTCCCTTGCGCGTAACTAGCATTGTTACTAAGCCTTTTAATGTTCTTAGATTTTCTTGTGTGGCTTCCACCTTAAAGGGATTAAATCCTGTAGGTTTCCCATTTTCTATTTTTATATATTTACCACCAGCACAAAGAATATTCCCCAAAGCTCCGTAGTCTTTGTCTAAATAAACACTTGTAAATTTACGCTTATCTAGTGGGGTAGATTCAGGAAAAGTGCTCGGGTCTTTGTATTTTTGCATTTGATTAAAAGTGAAGTTCATAAACACCGTCTTTCCACCACCGCTTTGCCCTAAAATCAATGAATTTGCCAAAAACAACTCTCCAAAATCATCTTTATTATTATTGCTTTGATGAAAATTAAGATAATAAGGACTTTTATTTGGTGTTTTAAGCATACATACTGCCTCGCCCCAGCAGTTCTTATCTCTTTTGCCACTGCTAAAATTATGTAAAGCAATAAGGCTTGAATAATTTGCAGTGCTGATTTTGTGGATTCTTGGGCGAAAAGCGAAATTACAAGGCATTTGAGAGAAGTAACTTGCTGGTAATGCAATTTCTGCAATGCTTGTTAAAATCCCTATTTCATTTAAGAGTGTAATAGTTTGGTTTGTGTTGTCTTTACATTCTTTTAAACTATCTCCAAAAACAATAATAACAAAATGATAATTGCCAAAACCAATTTCTCCACTTGCCAAATCATCTAAAGCTTGTTCTATTTGTGCGGTTTGGGATATAGAATCATCTTCTACACTTTTTAGTTGATTTGCCTGTGTTTTAAGAGCAGATTTTGCCTCTATTTGCGAAAGTGGAATATAACTTTGAGTTATAGTAAATTCACAATTTAAATACATTAATGCGTCTAAAATCCCTGCATAAGTAGTATTTGAATAATCTTTGACTTCAATAGCTCTACAAAATTTGTAAGTATCATCATTGTAATTTATTTGTGCGCTCTTATGTTCAAAATAAATATTATTTAATCCACCGCTTAGATATTCATATAATGGCATATCCAAAATGCGAGTGGGTGTAAATCTACCACCTATTAAATAGTTATAAAACTCAAGCTGCTTAGAAAACTTAATACCATTTTTCTCATATTCTCCTAAAAGAGCAACACCAAACTGCTTGATATTACTTTCAAATCTTGCTTTGTATTCTTTGAATATATAAAGAAAACTTGTAAGTTGCTTTTGTTTGTCTTTTACACTTGCTTTTTTAAATACCCCTTTATCCAAACGCCCAAGAGGTGAGTAGATAATAGTAATAAAAAGACTATTTTTTAAAAGTGTCTTATCTTTAAAAGACTGCTTATATTTCTCATCAACATCTTTTAAATAAGGATTGTCAAATGCAGAATCTAGGCTATCATTGATTCTATGGCGGACATTATGAAAATAAAAGCTAACAGGCTCATTACTGAATGCGCGAAAGCACATATTAAGAGATTCATTGATAAAAGAAAGATTTATATCACTTTCAGCCTCAAAACAAATACCATCAATTCGGTAAGTGCTTAAAAGCAAGTAATCCTTTGTCATTACCACACTTGGTGCAATAATGCTTGAATAAGGAATTAGCTTTTCAAAATTTGGCTCATTATTAAGGGCTATTATATTAAGTTTTGGCACTTCTGCTCTTGCCATTTGCTTTTTGGTGTAACTTGTTGCAGAGTATGTTTTAACGCTATGAAATTTTTTGCTAAATGGATTTGTTAGAAACATTGCCTTTAGCATAAAAAGTCGAAAAATATAAGGATCTTTCTTTGCCATTGCTTTTTCTATAAAAAATAAAGGAATAGCAAGAAATAATAAGGCAAAGCTCTGTGTCCAAAAAGTTATTAAAAGTAATAACCCAAATGTTGCCAAAAGAGGCAACATAGGAACGCCAAATAATAATGCAGGACGAGTTAATCCTTTAAATAGCGGTTGCACCATTCCTCACCCTTAAAATTAGCTAATTAAAAGTCCAGCAATACCACTTGCAGCACCGATTAGAATCCCACCAAGCAATGGTGGAGCTACTTCGCGTAAAGTCTGCCCTTGAAACATAATCTTAAATCCAGCCCACATAATTGCAATAGTTAAAACAACTACACCCACAGCATATAAAGCATTACTAATGCTAGTCATAAGAGTATTTACCTTATTTAATCCGCCTGCACCAAATGTAAAGCTAGGCAACAATAAAATAGCTATAATCACGCTATTAAACAACTTAATCATATTTACTCCTTATGGAATTAAAATTGAACGATTTTTATTCCTTTGATATAATTAAAATTTAGTTTAAAAATGGGGGAAAATATGAATTTGGCATATATTAGGATTAGCACAAATAAGCAGGATACGCAAACACAGAAGTTACAAATTCAAGAATACTGCAGAATAAATGACATACATATTGATAAATTCATAGAGATAGAGCAAAGCAGTAAAAAGAGTCAAGAAATCCGCAAAATAGGAGAATTAAAAACAAAATTAAATCGTGGTGATTTGCTCATTGTAGTAGAACTTTCAAGGCTTGGAAGAAGTATGTTAGAAGTGATGAACTTAGTGCTAGAGTTAAGCAATAATGGTGTGCAAATGATTTTTCTTAGGCAACCTGAACTTAGCACATTTAATAGTGCTTATGCTAAATTGCTCCTTGCTATCTATGCCTATATTGATGAGACAGAGCGAGAATTTATAAGTCAAAGAACAAAGGCAGGGCTTGAAAAAGCAATGGCTAATGGCAAAAAGTTAGGGCGTCCAAAGGGTAGCTTCAGTAGCGAATACGATAAGGATATAGACAAGATTAAGATTCTGCTAAATAGAGGAGAATCTAAGCGTCAAGTATGGCAAAAGCTAGGTTATACCCATAAAACACTTAAAAGTTTTACAAATTTTTTAAAGAGTAGAAAAATTATCTAATTTTTGCTACAATAATCGTTCAATTTTAATTCCATATTGTAATAGCATTTGTATTATTTGGTTACAACTCTTTATTTTTTGATAAGGAACAACAATGAAAAAAGCTTTAGTATTTAGTGTAGTGATAGCAACAATGTTAGCATCTAGTGGCTGTGCGGAATATGTAAAATTCACAGAAAAAATGATTTTAGGTGATGAAACAGATTATTCAAAATGCGAGTATCTTGAGCAAAAGGCTAATGATTCTACCTTGAGTATGCCACAAAGAGAGCAGGCATTGTTAGATTTAGATAAATGCCGCAAAGAGCAAAAAAATAAGCAAAATAAGGAGAAAAAATGAAAAAGATAGTAGTATTTAGCGTAGTGGTGGTAGCGACACTTACGCTTAGTGGTTGTGGAGATTCTGTAAAAAGTGTAGAGGAATATTCTAAGTTAGAAAAGGCAGAGTTAGGTAAAATGCTTAAAGAGTGTGAAAATAAATTTGAAAAGATTTTTGATTCACCAGAAGCTTGGGAAGGAAAAGGAGAAGCTGCTGAACTAGAGGGGATAAGTCAAAAAATATACAAATCTCGTGGTGGTGAAGAGAAGCATCCTAGCAAGGATTATTTTGGATTTGTAGGGTATGGGCTAGTAACTGATGATGAGCTTAAGAAATTTGGCAATAGTAGATATGCCGAGCTTGTAGAGTGTGGGAGAATACAAATTGCCGAAAAGGGCGGTATGGAAGTCATCAATAAGCCTAGAAAATCTATAGCAGAAAAGTATAGAAATGTAGGCAAGTAGCCATAAATTTTGAATAGGTTAGTTAAAGGGACACATGTAGTATGGACATAAATGAGGTAACACAAGGAGAATATCTTTCCAAGAAGTATAAACTTTCTTGGGTTGCATATGTTGAGATGATACTTGCACATATTATTTTTATAGCTATAGTTGTGTTTTGCTCTAGTTTTTTTTCACACCAAACAATTATACTTTCCTGTTTTTTTGTTTTTGAGGCTATTTTTATTTTTTTAGTTGTATTGTCAATGAAAGCAAAATATGTTTTTATAGATGAGAGGGGAGTTTGGTATCACAGAGGAATTCTTCCTTGGACTAAAGGGGTTAATGGAATTTTATGGCACGATTGTGGTGGCTCTTCTTATAAACAAGGTTTTTTTGCTTATATTTTCAACACTTACACTATTTATATCACCCATAAATATACAGAATCTATGCAGATTGCAGTTCATCATATCTACAATGGTAAGGAGTTTTGCGGGGTTGTTTCAGACTATTTGCATAAACTACACAATAATTGAGGTTTATAATTTTACAAGCAATATACGCTCAATATAAATATAGAATAATCATACTTGATTACGCTTTAATTATTATTTGTAAATGATATAAAATTAGCGGTCAATATCCCTATCTTTCTTTTTAGGACGCATTTCTTTTAGCTTACCTGATTTATCAATCTCATTAATTTTTTGCTTCATTCTTTTTATAGCTAAGTTTTGTTTGTTTTCCAAACTTAAATCTTGCGTGAATCTATCTTTAAGTTGTTGTGTATAATCAATCATTACGGGTTGGTCATAACCTCTTATGCTTTTAACACATTGAGGAAGCCAATTCAGCTCTTTAGCCATTGTTTGTATCAGAATACCAAGCTCATCATCACTAAATTTTGTTATAGAATCATACACCGAGCCTTGCATATGGATAAAGTCATATTTGCCTAAGAAATTGCTTATATCACTGTAAGCATTATGCCAATCACCCTTAGTATAATGCTCCTGCAAAGCTTTGGTATCAAGGTCAAAGGTTATGGATTTAAGCTTTTTATCCTCAATCAAGCCCACACTCCCTGATTATATTTTTTAGCATTGGCAATAATATCGCTTGAATAATCTTTGCCATATTGGTCATCAAGCCACTCCCAACTTTTGACATTTTTAGTAAACCATTCACATTGCAACAAACAATTAAAGTTGAAAATCCCCAAATGTGCCTGAGCATTCTTTTCCCCTCTAAACTCATAGTGATTCTTAGAGACTTTTGTTAGCCCAGCTCTTTTTGTGGCAAACTCCTCTATCTTTGCATACATCATATCAAGGTCATATATGTTCTCTCTTAAGATTTTCTCCTCGTCAAGTTCAAATCGTGTGCCTAGCATATTTATCCTTTTTTTATAAATTATATCTTAACAATGCAATCAAATCAAAGGCTATGGATTTAAGCTTTTTCTCACTCACGCCCAAACACCTATTTTTTCCTTTTTAAGCAATGCAATCATATCCCCCACATAGTTTTCATTATTGCTATCCCCTAGCCATTCCCAGCTTTTGACATTTGTAGTGAACCAATCACATTTTGATAAGCAATTAAACACTAAAATCCCCAAATGTGCTTGAGCATTCTTTTCCCCTCTAAACTCATAGTGATTCTTAGAGACTTTTGTTAGCCCAGCTCTTTTTGTGGCAAACTCCTCTATCTTTGCATACATCATATCAAGGTCATATATGTTCTCTCTTAAGATTTTCTCCTCGTCAAGTTCAAATCGTGTGCCAAATATTGCCTTTTGTGTCGCAGGTGCTGTCATAAGTTCTCCTCATAATTTCAAAATATATGGGCAATTATAGCAAATTAACCCACCATTATTTCACTATTCATACTTTTATTGGAATCTAGCAGTGGCAAATATATTTTAGTAATACCATAACCACTTTTTCTATATGTCTTTTCTGCCCTATAAAACACTCCATCATACTTATCAAGTAGCTTCCATAATGAATTTTTGCCCACGATTTCTAAGTTGTTTGCCGCCTTTTTGCAAACTAGCTCTGCTAAATCTTTTTGTGCAATTCCATTTTTAGATTCCGTGATGACTGCTTTAATGAGATTGAGCGTATTTTCTATTTTAGTTTCGATTTTATTTGATGTTTTAGATTCTATGGCAGTATTAAGTGGAGTGTAGATTTTTCGCACACCACCACCTTTTGGCGTGAAAGTATGGATTTTAAAGAGTTTGTTTTCAAATTCAGCAAGTAAATTCCATAATGAATTTTTACCTACAATCTCATAGTAATTTGCATTTGCAATCTTTACTATTTGTCTCGCTAAATCACTTTGAATAATGCCATTTGGATTAGCATTAATAACTTCTTGAGCAAGTTCAAGTGTTATTTGCTGCTTTTGACTTAGTCCTATCCTAATATCATCACGAAAAAATATCGTATGTGTCTTATTATCTATAATTGCTCTTTGTGCTTTTGTATCTAACCTATATTTTTGTGGCTCTAAATCTAGGCTAAGAGTTTTGGAGTTACTATTTTGAATAAAGGATTTTGATACATACCACGCTTCATCTACGCTATCTATAAAGGCTGTTGCACCTTTATACATCTTATTATTCTCCTCACCATATTGTTTTGGTTGATGGTGCAAGAAAATAATAGTCGCTCCTTTGCTTCTAAGTTTTTGCAATCTTTGCAGATAGCGAGTTACCTTGATGTCATCTTTAATATCAAAATTAATAAAGTTGCGAATGCTATCTATGATAAGCACGACATTTTCTAGGTTGTATTCTTTGAGTTTATTAAAGATACTAAAATATTTATGAGGATTTACAAAGTAATACTCCAGCTTTGCACCGCTAGATTCTACAATCTCATTTAACCCGCGCGCAGTTAATGCAGCTTCACTATTATCGCCATCTAGGTAAATGACTTTTGATACATTTGGCTTTTTAGCTAAAAAATAGGCTAATTCAAGTGATAAAAGTGATTTGCCCACTCCTACAGAGGCATAAACCATATTTAAACTGCCGCGCATTAAAAAGTTATCTATTAACCATTTTGACCTTTCTGTTGCCTGAGCCATATATTCCTTATTAGCCAACTTGGCACAATTGCTAAATATTCCATTTACCAGAGGTAAATTTTCTACTTTTTCTGTTTTCATTGTATCTCCTTATATTTCCCTTTTCTTGCCTTCATTCTACAACATTAGTTTGATTTGTTTCCCTTTCTTGCAATTTAGAAAACCAATCCATAATTGCCTCGCGCTGATAGCAAACCTTGTTTCCTACCTTGAAGAATGGTATTGCGTAGTCTCCATCGTTTTTCTTGCTTTTACGTGTTCTTAGTTTGGATTGTGTAGCCACGCTGATACCAAATTCTATCTCAAATTGTTTTGGGCTTAGCACAGCTGGGTTGTTAGGCTCTCTCCTCGTTCTTACCAACATATTATCTCCTTTTTATATCTGCTATTAAGATATTAAATGATATTATTTTAACTATACCTAAAGAAAATTAACAAATTAATTTGTTAAGATATAATTATGTTAAAAATACGCAAGAGGAAATTATGGAAACAAAGCAGACAGAACAAATCAATAAAGCTGAAAAGTTGCGTAATCTACGCTTATTTTTTGGAATCTCACAAAAAGAGTTTGGTAAAAAGCTTGGTTATACAAGAGAAACACTAAATGCCTATGAGCGAAAAGTCAATCCTGTGCCACCTATCTTAATTGAAAAGATTAATAAAACTATGGGGATAGGGCGAGAATATTTTGAAACTGATATGACCCTACAAGAAGCAGTAGAGAAATATCATATAAAACCTAGCGATATTGATATGCTAGGTGATTTTGGTGAGACAAACTGCTTTGTCTATGATGGCATTGAAAATTATGCTAAAAATACTTCCATAGAAAAAAATAATCTAAAATTACATTTTTTTGAGCTACTTTTTAGGCTAAACTACAAGTCTAGCTATCATTTCATAAGACTAAATAATACCACCAATGAGCCATTTGCAAGTAATGGAGATATTTTAATTGTGCTAAAAGATACAGCGGCTGTCAATGGAGACTTTGTTATTGTTTGTTTCAAGCGAAGCTATATCATTTTTCAATATTTTATATCTGGGCTTGATGAAGTGTTATTAAAAGGTAACAATGGCATAGAAATTAAATTAAGTGGTAATGACATTGATAAAGTAGAGATTCTAGGGATAATAAAACAAAAGATTGTTGTGTCAATGTAAAAAGTGCTAAAATCCCCTCAAAAGCAGGATTTATAGCAAAAAAAAGAATAGATAAACATTATTTCCACAAAAAATTAATATCACAATTTAATACTTTTATATGCTTAAAACATCAATAAATAGGCACTTTTAGGCTTTAAAATTATTACTACCTTACACACATATATATAAAAAGTGTAGATTTTTACACCCTATAAATACTGCTATATAGGTAATTTTGCACCTTTTGTTTTTTATAAATTGTGTCATAAATACGCGTAAAATAGGGCAGGGCAATTAAAATGTGCTTAGAGCTTAAAATCACACAAAGCATTCAAATAATCCCCATACCATTGCATTAGAATCCTCTGCTGTTGCAGTGTGCTTTTTTCTCGCTCATATGCATATTTAATACTATTTGTCTCTTTATGTGCCAAACAAACCTCAATCACTTCATCACTAATACCCATTTGTAATAATTCAGCTTTATGTAAAGTGCATATAGTTCTAAATGTGGCTCTAAATCCGTGAGTAGTAACCTTGCCTTGCCATTTGCCTTTATTTAGTCGTCTTAAAGCCTTGCTTAGTGTGTCTCTATGAATATGTCCCTCTTTGCTAAGAGTAGGGAATACAAATGAGCTATTAAGCATACCAAAGTCTGCTTTTTGTAGCTCTAGGATTCTTAAGGCATAAGAGCTAAGAGCAATAGTAAAAGGCTCTCGCATTTTCATTTCTTTGGCAGGTATGCTCCACACTTTAGTTTCTAAATCTATGTGTTGCCATTTGCTACCTGCAGTATTTGCTGGGCGATTTACACATAGAATCTGCAAATATAATGCCCTCTTAATTTGTTTTTCTATATGTGCTGCACTTAAATCTTGCAAAAACTCACGCAAATCATTCTCTTTAGTCAATGCTGCAAGGCGTGGGTCAATATCATTGTCTATGTAATACCTCTTAATGCTTGGAAATTCTTTTTCTAGCCCTAGTGTTGGGTCATACTCTATATAGCGGTCTTTTAGTGCAGGGGCTAGGATATTTCGCAAGGCAGTCTTTGCTCTTTTAATTGTCTCTAGTCTAGGTAAGCGTGGATTGTTAGAATCAAATATCGTATTAAAGACTGATAGAATATTTGAATACTTAATCTCTCTTGCGTCCAAATGTCCAAAATGAGGCAATAAATGCCTATTACATAAATTTTCTACAACTCTAATTGTTCTTTGAGTTTGTCCTTTTTTACGCTTTTGTGCGATGAAATCCTTGTAAAGATTCTTAAAGAGATACTTGTCTGTATCTAACTCACCACCACTTTCAATAATTCTAAGCTTTTCTGTTGCTTCCTTTCTTGCTTCTGCTACACTATAAATACCTTGCCTAAATCGTTTGAGTGGGATATTTTTTTCCTTATTACCATTTCTCAAACGCAGTGCAAAGGTTTTTGTGCCACTTGGATACACAAACAAGATGAGCTCACTAGGATTGCCTACAACTACACGATATTTCTTTTCTTTTGGTTGTAATGCTCTTATATCCTTATCAAAAAGGATTGTTTTGGCTATGCGGCTCATTACTTACCTCTCTTAAATAAAACTTTTGAGATAGTATAAACAAGTTCCCTTAAAAGTTCCCAAATAAAAAGAAATCAACTGATATTAAACCATATTCAAATGAAAAAATAAAAGCTAAAAATAGTGCTATTTGTGTAGTTTTTGAAAACAAAAAGAAATGAAAGGAAAGTAATCGTGGCGGACAGGTAGGAGGCATTGTGTAGAATCAAAATGTTTAGCTATATATTCGCTTCCTGCGCGTAAATCTTCTTTATGATAATTTGCGTTAATAAAAAAACTATGTGCTGTGAGTGTCAATGCAATGGCTAAGACAATGGGTTTTAAATAGCGTAAAAATGCTTGTGAATAAAGCAAAACATTTGCAATAAAGAAATAAATAAGAATGCAAATCTCTATAAAAAATCGTTTGTCCATTGTTTGCGAGAGATTAAAAAATATAAGACTTATGATAATGAACTCTAAACCTACAATGTACAAAAATGGTGTATATTGCCTATAAGGAGCAAAACCACTATATCTAAAGGCAAAAAGTAGGCTACAAGCAATGAGAATCCAAGTAAATTTGCCAAAACAAGACAAAATAGTGCTAAAAAGTAGCCACCACAGGCTACTTTCAAATACCCACGCTGCATCCATACGATACAAAAAACCACCATATAAATGATGAATACTTATCCATATGATTCCAGCAAGTCCCATTAGTCCAAAGCATATAAAAAGCGGTCTAAAAAATTTGTGAGTAAAAATACTTTGTATAAGGAAAACTATACCCACACAAAATACAAAAACATAGGCATAATAATGCGTGAGGACTAATGCTACTCCACAGAGCAAAATACCTAAGAAATACCAACTATTAATGCGTGAGTTTAATCTATCGTGCATTGATTCAAAGATAAGATATAACAAAGTGCAAAAAATACTTGTAAGTGAGAGTAGCATAGCGTAATTGCGGCATTCTTGTGCGTAGTATATAGTTTGCGGAGACAAGGAGAACAAGATAGTATAAAGGAGGGCAAGGGATTTGTAATGATGTTTGTAGAGAATGATATAGCTTGTGATTACACCAAAAAGTATCCAAATCGTGCTAAAAAACGTAATACAAAATCAGAAGTGCCAAAAATATGTGCGTAGATTTTGAGACAGAGATTATAAAGAAATGGGTGATTATCGTTTAAAATAATATGCCAAAAAGACTGAAAATCCCAATTTTGTAGGGGAATATTATTTAATTGCCCCCCCGCATAATATCTCTTCTTTAGAATCTGATCATTTAGATATTGCTCCCTCACACCATTTCCCAACGCAAGGTATGGATATGCTGTATTTGGCTGAAAATAAGCATTTTTGGCATATTGCAAGGCGAGAGTTTATTTATCAAAGTGTAAGCTGCATACTTGCCAATGTTTATCCAAACGATAGTGGCAAACACGCAAAGATTCTAGATGTGGGCGCAGGTACAGGGAGTGTTACAAGGCATTTTCTCTCTCAAGGATTTCATAATATTGCTTTGGGGGAGATTCACCCACAAGGTTTAGAATATGCCAAAACTTATGGCATAAAGGATTTGTATTGTATGGATTTGCTTGATGTGCCTTTTAAAGATGAGTTTGATTGTATTTTTGCTTTTGATGTGCTAGAGCATATTGATGATGATAAAAATGCACTTTTAAATATGAAGAGTATGTTGAAAAATAATGAAAAAGCCTACTTGCCTTAAGTGTGCCAGCGCATAAATGGCTGTGGAATGCACACGATGTGAGTGTGCATCATAAGCGGCGGTATATCAAAAGTGAGCTCAAGGCTTATATGTGAATGTGGCTTAAGTATAGAATCTGCGCAATATTTTTTTATCGCACTTACTCCACTTTTATTAGCTCGTGCTATTTTAAACCCAGCTTCAAAAGCACAAAACACAGATTCTAAAGAGTTACGTGATGTGCCACCGCCTAGATTAATAAATAGTGCATTGCTTGGTATGTGTCGCTTAGAAAACAAACTTATACTATTTTTGCCAAATTGCTTTGGTGGCTCATTGCTTGTGATTGCAAGAAACAAGCAATAATATTATGCCTTGAAGCTTATAGATTCTTAAAGTGTAAGAATCTATAACTTAATGTAATTCTAACATCAAGGTTGTGCGTTTGCGTGTTGTGGGCGAGTGCCGATGATGCCTCTCCATAGCGCAGAGGCACTAAGCGTAATAAGGAGAATCTTAAACACAAGCTCACTTTGCTTATGCATAGAATCAAATGCTTTAGTATCAATCGTGTTTAAGGCTTGAGCCTCCATAATATAAGGCGTGTAGTAAAGCGTGAATAGAAAGATGAGTATGACATTTACCCCGCCGAGTAGTAGCCATATTTTTCTGTGCTTGGCGTGGCTAAAATACCGCGTGAAGTAGCTACTTGTCAATTCATAGATGATAATCACAGCCGCAAGAAAATTGAATAAATAATTACATTTGATAAAAATTAGCCCCATAATCAAGCCGCTATCACTTCTAGTCAAATCTGGCACAAAATCAGCGGCTCGAAAGATAGTAGCAGCAGAAAATCCAGCACAAATAATGCACCCAACGCCTATACTAAGTAGAAAAATGTAGATTGCATCAAGTGTTTGAAAAACTTTATAGATTTTCATAGGAAGTCCTTTTGTTTTGATTTTTGTTTATTGTATTTAAGAATTATAAACTTTTACTTAAGATTCTTATAACAAAATTCTTTATTTTCTTGTAAGTATTTTTGAAATAAACAGCCACCGAGCAAAGAATGTCTTGCTTGATGTTTGGGCGATTAAAGAGGAGTTTTTGCTCACAATGGCTTAAATTTACATTTTCTCAATGTTTTGGTAATATCGCATTGCTAGTTTTTCTTCACATAATACAATGAAAGATTTATCATAAAACAAAGTGAGTGCTATGGCGGATTCTAAGCTTTTTTATGCTGTTATATTGCTTCTAAGTATTGGTGTGGTAATGTCCTATTCCTTAGGGGTATATATCACAAGTTTTTATGGTTACTCGCAAATTCACTTTTTTACGCGTCAGCTTATCGCTGCTTGTCTTGGCATTATGCTAATGTGGCTACTTTCTCGTATAGATATAAACACTTATTTTAGACGCATTGGTTTAGCGATTTTTATCATCTCTATCATTCTTATGGTGGGTATGCACTTCTTGCCACAAGGGCTTGTAAGCTCTGCCGGTGGGGCGAAACGCTGGATTAGGCTATCTTTTATTTCTCTCGCACCCTCCGAGCTTTTCAAAATTGGTTTTGTGTATTTTTTGGCGTGGAGTTTTTCGCGTAAGTTTGTCAGCAATGTGCATTTATCAATGAAAGATGAGATTAGAATCTTTATTCCCTATCTCGTGCTTTTCATCGTGGCGGTGGTGCTTATTGCGGTGTTGCAGAATGATTTGGGGCAGGTGGTGCTTTTGGCTTTGACACTTGGTGTTATGCTTTTATTTGCTGGGGGGAGTTTGCGGCTGCTTGGTGTGATATTTTTAGGCACAATTGGCACGGCATTTCTTGCTATTATCACGAGCCCGCATAGAATCTTGCGTGTAAAGTCGTGGTGGGCGAGCGCACAAGATTCAGTTCTAGCTCTCTTGCCACAGGGCTGGGCGGAAAACCTCCGCATAGGTGGCTTACCCGAACCTTATCAAATCTATCACGCTACAAATGCTATTTCAAGCGGTGGATTCTTCGGTTCTGGACTTGGTGAGGGCTATATCAAGCTTGGATTTTTAAGTGATGTGCATACGGATATTGTATTAGCTGGGATTACCGAGGAGCTTGGATTTGTGGGGCTCTTTGGCATAGTGTTACTTTTTGCTTATATACTTCTTAGGCTTTTTCGCATTGCAAATCGCACCTCGCACAAAATGTACTATCTTTTTTGTGTTGGCGTGGCACTTTTGCTTGGTTTTTCACTCATTATCAATGCCTTTGGTATCTCGGGTATCACGCCTGTAAAGGGCATTGCAGTGCCATTTTTGAGTTATGGTGGGAGTTCACTTATCGCAAATTGTATTGCCATTGGCTTAGTTTTAGCAATTTCAAAAAATACGCAAGCAGATTCTAAAAATATAGAATCTGCATAAAATTTATAAATTTAAAGGAGTAGAAATGCACTTTAATCGTGTGTTGTGGATAGCTTTTAGTATTTCCCTTATTGCGCTGGGTGCGGTGTGTATTGTGAATCCTCTTGATACAATGGCATTTCTTACCTATTTCGTGGGATTTATTATGTTTTTGAGTGGTTTGGGCGAGATTATTTATTTTATGCAAATGCGCTATGCGATGATATTAGTCGATGGTATCCTCTCGTGCGTGTTTGGCTTGGTGTTGCTTTTTGGCGGAGAAGACATCGCGCAAAACTTTATACCGCTTTTTATCGCTCTGTGGCTTATTCTCAAAGGGATTTTGTGGTTTATCCACGCCTACAAGCTCTCTCGTATGGTAGAAAAAAGCGTGAAAGTTGGCATTACAATGACAGGCTTATTCTATGTGCTACTAGGAGTCTTATTTGTGCTTTTCCCCGAAATTTTGGCAACGCTCATTAGTCTTATACTTGGCATTGCGTTGATTTTTAGCGGTGTGGTGGGCTTGTATTTTTGGAATCTTTTCAAAAAGTATGAATGAAACCTATGGGGTGGTGCTGGCGGGCACGAGAAAGATTGAGGGGGTAAGGTCCCTCATTACAAATAAAATTGTTTTTGCGCCACTCACACATACACTAGAAGGCATTGACGCGCTTATTTTCACTTCTGCGTATGCGATAAAATCACTTATAGAATCCGCCTCGCAAAATCTCCCAAATACCCTCCATTTTAGCCCTATTCTCGCACATTGGAAAGAAATACCGAGCTTTGTGATAAGTCCGGCGAGTGCGAAAATTTTATACGAGCAGGGAGCTAAAGTGGAGTTTGTAGGCAAAAGTGCGCACGGCAAGACATTCGCACAAGAGATTATCCCGCTATTGCAAGGGCGTAGGGCACTCTATCTCCGCGCCAAAGAGATTGTATCTGGGTTAGATTCTATCCTCAAAAATGCTGGAATCTGTATTGAAGAGGCGATTATGTATGAAAATATCCCGCAAAAACTTCCATTAGAGTTAAAGCCAAAGCCTAAGAGTGTGATTATCTTTAGCGCACCGAGCGCGTATGATAGCTTTGTGGCAAATTTTGGTTGGGAGGATTTATATATTGCCATAGCGATAGGGCAGAGCACCTTTGCGCGTTTTGATAAGCACATCACTGCGTATGTAAGCCCAAGTGCAAATTTTGAATCCTGCATTGCATTTGCTAAAGACATTGCTAGGGAGCGCAACTTTTAGCACACTTACATTTTATTTAGCTTTAAGTGCTACAATCGCGCACATTTTAAATTTTGGAGCAAAAAATGAAAATACAACTTAAACTATGTGTAGGAATTCTCTGTATGTGTGCGCCTTTTATATATGCAAAGACTTATGCGATGGTCGATGGCAAAGCAATTACCGATAAGGATATGGAGATTTTAAAACAGACCATTCCTAATTTTAATTATTCCAAATTGAGCGACCAAGAAAAGGAAGCGTTGATTAATGAGCTTGTCAATCGTCAGCTTATTCTAAAAGCTGCAAAGCAGGAAAAGCTCGATACTTCTAAGGAATACACAGAGATTATAAACAATGTCAAAGATAATCTTTTAATTGATTTATGGACAAAAAAACAAGCTGATAGCATACAAGTGGCAAATGTGAGCGATGCGCAAATACGCAAGATTTATCAAGAAAATGAGGGGCTTTTCATCAATCAAGAGGGTAAGGCACGACATATTCTTGTAAAAAGTGAAGTTGAAGCGAAAGCAATAATCAAGGAGCTTGATAAAGCAGCAAAAAACAAAGTGGAGGCACGATTTATTGAGCTTGCAAATGAAAAATCTATTGATCCGGCTTCAAAGCAACAAAAAAATGGTGGCGATTTGGGCGTATTCCAACGCTCGATGATGCACCCTGATTTTTCAAGAGCCGCCTTTGATTTGAAGCCCGGCACTTATAGCAAAGAGCCTGTGGCTACACCTTTTGGCTATCATATCATCTATCTTGAGCGTAAGAGCGAGCCAAAGATTATCCCTTATAATGAGGCAAAAAAGATGATTGAAAATGATCTTAAAATGCAAAGTGTGCAAGGCGGTATGATACAGAAGATTCAAGCATTGCGACAAAAGGCAAAAATCGAAATTACAAAGTAGATTCTAATAAGGAGGGAGATATGCTCGTAAGCGGTAGTGAAATATTACTTAAGGCGCATAAAGAAGGTTATGGCGTTGGGGCGTTCAATTTTGTGAATTTTGAAATGCTTAATTCTATTTTTATGGCAGCGAATGAGGCTAAATCACCTATCATCGTTCAAGCGAGTGAGGGGGCGATAAAGTATATGGGGATTGATATGGCGGTGGGAATGGTGAATATTCTAGCCAATCGTTATCCGCATATTCCTGTGGCACTTAATCTCGACCACGGCACAAGTTTTGAATCTTGTAAAAAGGCTGTTGATGCGGGATTTACCTCTGTGATGATTGATGCTTCACATCATCCCTTTGAAGAAAATCTTGCAACGACAAAGCAAGTCGTAGAATACGCGCATTCTAAGGGCGTGAGCGTGGAAGCGGAGCTAGGTAGGCTTATGGGGATTGAGGATAATATTTCTGTGAGCGAAAAGGACGCGGTGCTGATTAATCCCGATGAGGCTGAGGAGTTTGTAAAGGCTACAAAGGTGGATTATCTCGCTCCGGCTATTGGCACGAGCCACGGCGCATTTAAGTTTAAGGGTGAGCCAAAGCTTGATTTTGCGCGTTTGCAGGAAGTGAAAAGACGCACAAATATCCCCCTCGTATTGCACGGCGCGAGTTCTATTCCTGAATATGTGAGAGAGGCATTTTTAGCCACGGGTGGTGATTTGAAAGGAAGCAAGGGTGTGCCTTTTGACTTCCTCAAAGAAGCCATTAGAGGTGGTATTAACAAAATCAATATTGACACAGATTTGCGTATCGCCTTTATCGCAGAGGTGCGAAGGGTTGCAAATACCGATAATACGCAGTTTGATTTGCGTAAATTTTTTGCTCCTGCTATGGAATCTATCACAAAGGTTATGGTAGAGCGAATGGGCATACTTGGTAGTGCGGGGAAAATATAAACCAAGCTGCTAAGCTAGGATAGTTGAGAATCTACATTTCTATAATGCTACCAAGCAAGAGCGTAGATTCTAAAGATCATCAAAAACTTTCATTTTAGAATCTGCTTTTGCAAAAACTTCTATCATTCGTGGATATACCGCCTTACCACCGATGATGTTATCAAAGTTATTTAAGTTATATTTGATTGTATATGGAAAATATCACAAGGCGCGTGAGATTCTAATAAAAACTCACGCGCCTTGTGATGAGTTTGTTTAGAGTAGCTGTATATAATCTTTAATTTACTTTTTTAATTATGGGGAAAATGATGAAAGTCCTTGATACACGCTCGCCTACATTTGAAACTGACTTTGAGGTACTCCTTGCTCGTGGCAAAATGGATATGAAAGAGGTCTCTAAGGTCGTGCAGGGTTTGCTTGATGATATAGTCCAAAATGGTTTAGAGGCACTCAAATCCCACATTGCACGTTTTGATATGTGGGAAGCGCGAGATTTTAAAGATATTTGCATTCCACCGCAAGAGTGCAAACAAGCCTATGATAATCTCTCGCTTGAGCTTAAATCCGCCCTACACCTTGCCTATGATAGAATCTACGCTTTTCACCAAAAGCAAAAGGCAAAAAGCTGGATTGATTGTGAGGAGAGTGGAAGCATACTTGGCTCAAAGCTCACGCCAATGGATCGCGCGGGTCTATATATCCCCGGTGGCAAGGCAGCTTATCCTAGCTCACTTTTAATGAATGCTATTCCTGCGATTGTGGCGGGGGTAAGGGAGATTGTTGTTTGCACTCCAGCACCACATAATGAGCCTAATCCCCTCTTACTTGCGGCTTTGCATTTATGCGGGATTACCGAGGTGTATAAAATCGGCGGTGCAAGTGCCATAGGGCTTATGGCGTATGGTTGTGAGGGGATTAAAAAAGTCGATGTAGTTACCGGTCCGGGCAATATTTATGTGGCTTGTGCAAAAAAGCTTGTATTTGGCGATGTCAATATCGATATGATAGCCGGTCCAAGCGAGATAGGTATCATCGCGGATTCTAGTGCAAATCCGCGTTATGTCGCCTATGACTTGCTTTCACAAGCTGAACACGATGAAATGGCGAGTTCTATTCTTATAAGCGATAGTGCTTCGCTTATAGAATCTGTGCAAAAGCACATAAATGAGATTCTGCCAACGATACCGCGTGTGAAAATCGCACAGGCGAGTATAGACAACCGCGCTGTAATGATACAAACACGCAATTTAGGAGAGAGTATAGAGATAGCAAATGCCCTTGCGCCCGAACATTTGGAGATTCTCACAAATGCACCTTTTGAATCTTTGCCATATATCAAACACGCGGGGGCAATTTTCCTAGGGGAATATTCGAGTGAGCCCATCGGGGATTATCTCGCAGGTCCTAATCATACATTGCCAACAGGTGGCAGTGCGCGGTTTTTCTCACCCCTTGGTGTGGAGCATTTTATGAAAAAGAGTTCTATTATTTCATTTTCATCAAATGCACTTAAAGAGGTGGGTGAATCTTGCGCACTTTTAGCCCAGTGTGAATCGCTTAACGCACACGCTCAAGCGGTTTTGGTGCGCCTAGATGATATAAGAAAAATCAATACAAAATAAAGGTTTAAATATGGATATATTTTTTGAGGGCACACCATTAGATAAATGGAAAGAGATTATTTTGAATGCTTCTCCCACATTGGTAGGCTTAGAGCTTGAAGCTTTGCTCGAGCGTGTGGCAGTGTATGAGGCACTTTTGGAGGCGCAAAATATCGATATAGAATCTGCTTTCAAGCAGTATTATTTTGACGAGGCGAACAAAGAGATTTTAAGTGCTGCAAAAAATAATCTTGCAATAGATTCTATGGCAAAAATATTGGGTAATTATGAATAACAAAAAGATAAGTTTCTTACATTTGCGTTACTTTATTCTTTTTATGCCTTTCTTGCTTTTTAGTGTATTGCAGGCTTCGGTACCACTTTGGGCGTGGGAGCGTGAGCTAGAGCTAGAAAAGGAGCAAACCTATCAGGCTACATTTCAAGTGGGTGATGTGCAAAAAGAGTTGCTCTTTCGCTGGACGCTTTATAAAAATTATGGACTCGTGCTTCATATTCGTTATGATAAATTTAATCATCAGGTGGTGCTTTATACTGATTATCAGCGCAATTCTTATAAAATACTCCTTGGTAACTCCACAGAAAAAAGAGCCGCTCCGCATTTGGTGATGTTTTTTAAAGAATTTATCAATAAAGAGGAAAAGGCATATTTGAAACTTTATATCGAGGGGCAGGGCGTGAGTGTGCTTGATGAGCGCATTTCGCCGAGTAAGAAAAAGGCACAAGATTCAGAATCTACCGAGCAAGATGCGGGGTAACTAGAATCTGTAAGGTGTTGCTTTTGTATGAAACAAAATTAAAAACAACAAGGAGGTATTGTGAATATAGAAATCGCGTGTGAGCGCATTAAGGCATATATTCATACCTATGTCAAAGAGTGCGGGAATGACGAAGTCAATGCGATGTATAGCCATTTGAGTCAGGGCAAAATGCTTCGCAGTAAGCTCCTGCTTAGCATTAGCGATGTCAATGAGGACGCGTTGAGGGTGTGCGCGCTTATTGAGATGATTCAAAGTGCCTCACTTTTGCACGATGATGTGATTGATGATGCACAAACAAGGCGGGGCAATCCCTCAATTAACGCGACTTTTGGCAATAAAAACGCTATTATGCTCGGCGATGTGCTGTATTCTAAGGCGTTTAATGAGTTAAGTATTTTAAATGTAGAATTAGCTCAAAGCGTATCCTCTGCGGTTGTGCGCTTGTCTGTGGGCGAGATTGAAGATGTGCGATTGTCTGCGAGATTTCATACCGATAGAGAATCTTATATTCGTATGTGCGCGGATAAAACCGCTGCACTTATTGTCGCTGCGGCGGAGTGTGGAGCGATTTTAAAGGGACTTAATAAACATATTTATAGAATCTATGGAGAAAATCTCGGCATAGCTTTTCAAATTATTGATGATGTGCTTGATATTACCCAAAATTCTAAAATGCTTGGAAAACCCTCGATGAGCGATTTTAAAGAGGGTAAAACGACTTTGCCCTATATGGATTTATACGAGTGTTTGAATGATGAGGAAAAGGAGATTTTAGTCTCATATTGTGGTGTAAATCTAAGCAGTGAGCAAGAAATGTGGATAAAAATCAAAATGCAAGAGCATAATGTGATAGATAAAAGCCTAGCTCAAGCGAGATTCTATGCGAATAAGGCGACTGAAGCCATTGCCATTGAGGGTAATGAAAGACTTAATGAAATCATTTCACAAATGCTTAATCGCACATTCTAGGAGGCTACTATGCAGGAAAAAATGCAAATGCAGTATATGGTTGTGAGTTTTTCGCATAAAAAAGTAGATATAGCAATGCGCGAAAAATTAAGTGTGAAAGAAGAAAAAATTGTGCCATTTTTGCACGAGATTAATGCGTGTGATGCGATTAGAGAGAGTGTTTTGCTTTGCACCTGCAACCGCGTGGAGCTTTATGTGAGTATGCACGATAGAAAAAGTGCGCGTGAGCATATTTTTGAATGTTTTGCAAAATCAAGCACTCTGCCTGTGGAACAAGTGAGGGAAATTGCACTTTTGCGCCTCAATGAATATGCTATTTATCATATTTTTGGTGTGGCTTCAAGCCTTGATAGTCTCGTTGTTGGTGAGACACAAATTACCGGACAGCTTAAAAGTGCGTATAAACTTGCCTTTGATAACGCTCTGTGTGCGAAAGATATGACGCGTTTAATGCACTTTGCATTTAAATGTGCAGCGAGTGTGCGAAAGGAAACAGATATTTCGGCTAATAGCGTCTCAATCGCCTCTACTGCTGTGTTTATGGCGCATAAAAAATTGTGTGAAGATTTACAATATATAGAATCTTTACCGGTTTTGGTGATTGGCAGTGGGGAAATGGGACGCTTAGTCTGTAAGCATTTGTTGAATATGAAAGCAAAGATTACGCTTGTTTCACGCACATTATACAATGCAAAAGCCTTGAGTGGGGAGCTTGGAGCAGATAAGATTCATATAGAATCTTATGAAAATCTCCCGCAACTTGTGAATGCCTTTCCTTTGCTTTTTAGCGCGACAAGTGCGCAGGGCTATATTATTACAAAAGATATGATAGTGTCAAACAAGGAAAGGCGGTATTTCTTCGACTTAGCCCTGCCGCGTGATATAGAATCTTTGAATGATGAAAATGTGTCGGTATTTTGTGTAGATGATTTGCAAGAGGTGGTGCAGGAGCATAAAAATGCGCGAGAGGAAAGCGCGAAAGAGGCACATAAAATCGTGGAGAGATTCACATCAAACTTTTTTACTTGGTTGCAGACTTTGAGCGTTGAGCCTGTGATTAAGCATATACGCTTTTTAGCGAAGCAGTCCGCGCTTAAAGAGCTTGATAGGGCGGTAAAGAAAGGGTTTTTGCCCGAAGAGTATCGCGATAATGTAGAGAAAATTTTACATAACGCGTTTAATACATTTCTTCATCAGCCGACAATGCGCTTACGACAGGCGAGTGAGAGTCACCACGGCGACCCTGTGATAGAGGTAATGAAGAGTATGTTTGATATTAATGATGAAATCATTATGCTTAATGGCTACAAATGTGAGAAAGACACTACTTTTTAAAGGAAAGCTATGAAATTTTCACAACTTTTTGTCAATACGCTTAAGGAATCGCCAAAAGATGCGGTGCTAAAGAGCCACCAATACCTTGTGCGTGGGGGATTTATACAGCAGATTGGTAGCGGGATTTATAATTTCTTGCCGCTTGGGAAAAAACTACTTGATAAGGTGCGATTTATTGTCAAAGAGGAAATGGATAAAAGTGGTGCGCAAGAGATTTTAATGGGTTTTGTAACTCCCGCGGAGCTATGGAGAGAATCTGGGCGATATGAGAAGTATGGGCGAGAGCTTTTGCGCTTTGTGGATAGGAAAGATAATGAGTTTGTGCTAGGACCTACGCACGAGGAAGTGATTACACATATTGCGCGAAGTGGCGTGAAAAGCTATAAACAGCTACCTATTCATCTCTATCAGATTCACACAAAATTCCGTGATGAATTGCGCCCGAGATTTGGGCTTATGCGTGGGCGAGAATTTATAATGAAAGACGGATACAGCTTCCATAGCTCTTATGAGGATTTAGATAGAGAGTTTGATACGATGGAGGAGACTTATAAAAGAATATTGCAGAGAATGGGCGTGGATTTTAAAATCGTAGAGGCGGATTCTGGTGCAATTGGCGGGAGTGGCAGTAAGGAATTTATGGTTTTAGCACCTTGTGGCGAGGATACGATAGTCGTATGTCAAAATTGTGATTATGGCGCAAATATTGAGGCAAGTAAAAGGGCGCAACGCACCTCACCACGCGCAGAGGAAGTGCAGTATGATAGCAATCCACCAAAGGCAGAGTTTGCGCGATTTCACACACCAGATACAAAGACAATAGAATCTGTGAGTGTGTTTTTTAAAGTTGATAGATTCTATATAATGAAGGCTATTGTAAAAAAGGCACTTAAAGCCGATGGAAGTGCGGATTTAGCCTTTTTCTTTGTACGTGGCGATGATGAAGCCGAGGAAGTAAAAATGCTAAATGCAATTAATAAACGCGCAAATGTGTATCTTGAGCTAGTCGATGTGAGCGTGGAGGAGATAGAAAAGGCGGGACTTAGTGCGGGATTCATCGGCGCGTATGGTTTGCGCCACATTACCCAAGCGGAGCATATTTATTTTGATGAGAGCTTAAGAGATGCAGAACATCTTATTTGCGGGGCGAATGAAAAGGATTATCACTTTGTGGGTGTGGATTTAAGCACTTTTGCGGATTTAGAATACGCGGATTTGGCAAGTACAAAAGAGGGGGATTTATGTCCTAAATGTGGGGGCAGACTGCATTATACCAAAGGCATAGAGGTGGGACATATCTTTAAGCTCGGTGATAAATATTCTCGTGCGATGAATGCGCAATATTTGGACGAAAATGGCAAGGCACAGCCCTTTATTATGGGCTGCTATGGCTTTGGAATCTCGCGTATTTTACCAGCGATTTTGGAGCAAAAAAGCGATGAGTTAGGCTGTGTGTGGAGCAAGGAAGTGAATATTTTTGAAGTGGTAATTATCATCTCAAATATTAAAGATAGCGCACAGAGTGAATACGCAAGGCAGATATATGAAAAGCTAAAACAAGAGGGTATTGATGTGTTACTTGATGAGCGCGATGAGCGATTTGGCGCAAAGATGAAAGATTTTGAGCTGTTAGGATTTAATCACGCGCTTATTGTTGGCAAGGGTTTAAATGAGGGTAAAATCGAGTTTATTAAGCGCGAAGGTTTAGAAAGACAAGAAATGCCGAGTGCGGATAAAGATGTGCTGGTGGCGCAGATTTTAGAATCTATAAAGTGAGCTAGAAATAATCACTAATAAAGGGGTTAAAAATGGCAGATTCGCAAAAAGAGCTTGTGATAGGCTCACGCGGGAGTGTGTTGGCATTGTGGCAGGCGGAATACATTAAGTCTCGCCTAAAAGATGAATGTGGCTTAGAATCTCGCATACAGATTGTTAAAACGCGCGGTGATAAAATCCTTGATGTGCCACTTGCAAAAATCGGTGGCAAGGGGCTTTTTACAAAAGAATTGGAGGAAATGCTCTTAAGCGGTGAGATTGATTTAGCTGTGCATAGCCTGAAAGATGTGCCTGTGGAGTTTGTTTCTGGGCTTGGTTTAGTTGCAATTACAGAACGTGAAGACCCGAGTGATTGCTTTGTGAGTGTAAAATATCCCAATTTAGAGAGTTTGCCACAGGGTGCTAAGGTAGGCACGACTTCGTTGCGCCGCTCTATGCAGATTCAAAAAATGCGCGGGGATTTGGATACATTAAGTGTGCGCGGTAATGTGCAAACGCGGCTAGAAAAGCTCCATAATGGCACATTTGACGCGATTATACTCGCTCAAGCTGGACTTAATCGCTTAGAGATTAGCACAAAAGATGCGCCCTACATCGTGCCGCTGGAGTTTATGATACCCGCAATGGGACAAGGTGCGCTAGGGATAGAAATGCGCGAAGATTCTCCATATGTTTCTCATATTGCAAAGCTCTCTCACGCCCAAAGTGCGCTTTGCGTGAGTGCGGAGAGGGCATTTGTGCGCACACTAGAGGGCGGCTGTCAAGTGCCAATAGGTGTGTATGCGCGATATATCGGTAATGTGCTTTCGCTTCAAGCTATCGTGGGGCTTCCTAATGGGAGTGAGGTGATTACAGATTCTCTTTTTGACACAATGAGACTTGATAATATAAGTGCGAGTGAGAATCTAGGTGTAAATCTCGCTAAAAGTTTCATTGAAAAGGGTGCGAGAGAGCTTCTAGCAAGGGCTGAAAAAATGGCGTTTGCGTGAGGCAATAAAGAGAATCTAAAGTATTGCGCTTTCGTGCATAAAATTAAAATTGCGCTACTTGTAGATTCTAAGTAAGTTTTGCAATCTATTTAAACACCGACTTTACGGGCGGTAGAGATACATATAAATAGCAGTAATTTCCTCATCGGTAAGGTAATAAATTGGCATTACGCCTTTTTGTGTGTTGAGGGCTTTGGTAAATGCACTAAATTCGATGTTGTTAATGCGTGGGGCGTGGAGGGATTTTTCTACGCCTTTATGCTTATAATGCGCGATAATAGCACCCTCGCCCTTATCGCCGTGGCATTTATTGCACGCTATGCCTCGTGGGTTTTCATAGAGATTCTTGCCATATTCACTACTAGTATATTCTTTCTTGCTGTGATTCTCACTTATAGAATCTAGCTCTATATCTTCGTCATTCGCGCACAATGCACCTAAAATTACAAGCAAAATTAGCTTTTTATTCATAAATCCTCGCTTCAATCAAATTTCTTTAAAATCTTGTATTATAATAGCAAAACGACAATCACAAAGGCTTAAAATGACATTGCTAGATGGCAAATCTTTGAGTGCAGAGATAGAAAAAGCATTAACCGAGGATATTAAGGCACTCGCACAAAATGGTGTAACTGCTGGGTTAGCAGTAATTTTGGTGGGGAATGATCCGGCAAGTTGTGCCTATGTGCAGATGAAAGCAAAGGCTTGCAAGCGCGTGGGAATCTACTCTGTAACACACGAAATGCCTCCAAGCATCACAGAGGACGAGTTACTCTCTGTGATTGAGATTCTTAACAATAATCCAAATATTGATGGAATCCTTGTCCAACTCCCGCTTCCTCAACATATCCAAACTTCTAAGATTCTCGAGGCGATTAATCCTAAAAAAGATGTTGATGGGTTTAATCCCTTTAATGTTGGGCGGTTGTCCGCGGGGCTTGATGGCTTTGTCCCCGCTACGCCGCTAGGGGTGATGAATCTGCTTAAAGCCTATGATATAGAGCTAAGCGGTAAAGATGTAGTAATTGTGGGTATGAGCAATATCGTGGGTAAGCCGCTTGCAAGCCTTATGCTTAACGCAGGAGCGAGTGTGAGCTGTTGTCATATTCTTACGCGTGATGTCAAGGCTTATACGCGCAATGCGGATATTGTATGCGTGGGCGTGGGAAAGGTGGGCTTGATTAGCGCGGATATGGTAAAAGAGGGCGCGATTGTGATTGATATAGGGATTAATCGCTTAGAATCCGGCGCACTTGTTGGCGATGTGGATTTCGCAAATGTCGCACCAAAGACAAGCTATATCACTCCTGTGCCCGGTGGTGTGGGACCTATGACAATTGCTACACTTTTGCAAAACACTTACAAAGCAGCACGATACAGACTAAAGCTACAACAATAAACGAAGGATAAAGATGAAGAATTTTTTTAGCAAATTATGGGCTTTTACTTCAAGCTGGACGGGGACTATTATCATCGTGCTCGTGCTGATATTTTTCATTATGCAAGCCTTTGTGATTCCTACGCGCTCTATGGTAAGCACACTTTTTGAGGGTGATTTTTTATTTGTGAAAAAATTTAGCTATGGGATTCCTATACCGCGCATTCCTTGGCTTGAAATTAATGTTTTGCCTGACTTCAAGGGTAATGGGCATTTGTTCGAGGGTGAGCGTCCAAAAAGAGGCGATGTTGTAGTGTTTATCCCACCGCACATAGAAAAAACTTACTTTGTCAAACGCACTTTCGCGGTTGGTGGAGATGAAGTGATATTTGATGAGAGTGGTTTATACTTACACCCATTTGAGGGCGATGAATATGTGAGGGAGCATTACTCTGGGCATATTGTCGTAGAAAAATTAGGCAAACTTTTTGTGAAAAATCCCTATATGGGGCGACATCCGGGCATTCACTATGATAGCGTGTTTTATAAAACACCATTTAGCGAGTATTTTTACAGCGATGAAAATGGCAAACTTTACCAAAAAGTGTGTAAGGAGGGAATGACTGGCGCGAATATCGGCGATATGGAGGAGGGCTGCGATTTGTGGAGTAGGGTTTATAACGATGAGCCTTTGGAATCTTTTATTGAGGATAAAAATATCGCCTATACCACGATGAAAAGCGGTAGGAAACCCATTGCGATGATGCGGCTTGATAATGATATGTATTACATAAAGGTGGCTGATGATGAGTTTTTTATGATAGGAGATAATCGCAATAATAGCTTAGATTCACGCTTTTGGGGGAGTGTGCCTTATAAAAACATCATCGGGCAGCCGTGGTTTATATACTTTAGTATCAATAAGGCAAATAGCCAAGAATCGGGGGCTGATGAGGATAAGAGCAGACGTTATACAATTCGTTGGGAAAGAATGTTTAAGAGTGTGGAGGGTTTAGAAGAGATGATGAGGGAAGCAATGCCAAAATAACAAGAAGCGATGGTTTTAAGGCATTGCGCTAAAGATTCTAAAAAATAATAGAAAAGGAAAAATAATGAGTAAGATAACCTACTTTATCGGCACAGACCACGCGGGATACAAACTAAAGGCTTTTGTAATAGCCTTTTTACAAGAGAGGGGATTTAAAGTTGTTGATCTTGCGCCACAGAGTGAAAATAGGGTGGATTACCCAGATTTTGCGCAAAAGGTGTGTGAGGCGATAGATTTAGAATCTTCTCGTGGGATTCTTATCTGTGGAAGTGGAATTGGAATGAGCATTGCTGCTAATCGCTACAAACATATCCGCGCTGCACTTTGCACCGATGCGTATATGGCAAAAATGGCGCGTGCGCACAATAATGCAAATGTGCTATGTATGGGGGAGCGCATTAGTGGTGTGGGAGAGGTGGAGTCAATCCTCGAGGCGTTTATTAGCACGGAGTTTGAGGGTGGCAGGCATCTTATGCGCGTGGAAAAACTAGGTATTCTAAGATAGTTTTAGAATCTGAAAGAGAGGGAACAATGCACGCAATAGGAACTTCAATTACGCAATGGTTTTTTTTAACGGGATTTATTTTATTTGTGTTATATATGATTGTGCGGACTTTTTTTTATCGCTCTGTGGCACAAAAAGAGGAACGCACCTCCGCTTCTATGAAACTTACACTTAATGAGGCGGAGATTCTTATACGCAAACATCAACTACAACTTCAAAGAGCACTTGGAAATATAGATATTTTGACACAAGAAATGAATGCTCTAAAAAATGAAGTGAAAGTGCTTAAGGCGCGTAACTCTCAATATAGAATTGAGACGGATAAATACAAGGCGCGTATCAAGGAGCTAGAGCAAAAAATCGAGGCACTACTCTAGGCTTAGAATCTAAATAAAGGAGAAAGAATGAATAATCAGCACATAGCAGATTCTATACGCGCGATATATGATT
Organism: Helicobacter sp. MIT 03-1616; assembly: GCF_000765685.2. Taxonomy (NCBI): domain Bacteria; kingdom Pseudomonadati; phylum Campylobacterota; class Epsilonproteobacteria; order Campylobacterales; family Helicobacteraceae; genus Helicobacter; species Helicobacter sp. MIT 03-1616. The sequence continues at coordinate 157,121 of NZ_JROY02000003.1, forward strand.
ACCCAAAGCCGGGCATTATATTCCGTGATATTACCACGCTTATAGGGGATAGAAAAACCTTTAGTGAAGTGATAGAGATTTTTAAAATGCGCTACGAGGGACAAAAAATTGATTTTGTAGCCGGGATTGAGGCGCGCGGCTTTATCTTTGGAGCGGCACTTAGCTATGCTATGGGCGTGGGTTTTGTTCCTATACGCAAAAAAGGCAAGTTACCATATACAACAGTGAGTGAAAAATACAGCCTTGAATATGGCTTTGATGAAGTTGAGATGCATATAGATGCCTTTAGAAATGCAGAGAATGCAAGGGTGGTGCTTGTCGATGATTTAATTGCCACAGGCGGAACAGCAGAAGCAAGTGTAAGGCTCATAAAATCTATGGGTGCAACCTGTGTGGAGGCAGCATTTGTGATAAATCTTAAGGGTTTAGAGGGCGAGAAAAAGCTAATGCCTTATACAAAAGTCTTTAGTATCGTAGAATATGAGGGCAAGTAATGAATCTCATACAGAAGGCAATTATATACGCAAAGAATGAACCAAAGCGTATTTTGGTGTGGGGCTTGGTGATTGCTATTGCCATCGCACTTTTTGTGCTATATAAACGCTCTGGATTCTCACTTGAAGAGTTTATTACACATTTATGGAATCAATATGTAGAAGATTGGGGTTATGTTATTTTGTTTTTTTGGGGCATTTTAGAGGGAGAGTTGGGGCTCATTTTTGCTGGACTTGCTACACACGATGGCAAAATGAATCTCATTATAGCAATTTTGGTCGCTGGGCTTGGTGGATTTGTAGGCGATCAAATTTATTTTTATATCGGGAGATTCAATCGCAAAAAGATTCAAGAGGAATTTACTTCTCAACGGAGAAAATTTGCTCTTGCGCATTTATTGCTTAAAAAGTATGGTTGGTCTATTATTTTTATTCAACGTTATATGTATGGTATGCGGACTATTATCCCTATGAGTATTGGCACTACGCGTTATAGTGCGCTTAAGTTTGCTATCATTAATCTTTTTTCAGCGTGGGTTTGGGCGGCGATTACTATTGTGCTAACCTATATTTTTGGCGAAGAAATTTTTATCGTGCTTGATTGGTTTAAAGATCACCCATATCTACTTATACCTCTTGCTATTACGATTGGCGGGGGTGTGATGTGGTATTTTCATTCACAAACCAAAAAAGTTGATACAAAAATCGAAAAGATTCAAAAAGGGCTTGAAAAAAAGGCAAATCGGGATAGCGAGGTTACCCAACGTAAATTACACTAAAGGAGCAAGAAAATGAAAATTCGCATTGTAAAATCACAAACTACAAATGCAAAAGGCGCACAGGCGGTGCTTTTGACAAAAAGTGCCTTTGCAAAATCCTCTTATGCAAAACTCTGTAAGAGCTTTGGTTTTGAGGGAGAGGGTAAGTTTTTTATACAAGATTTAAAAACGCTTGTGTTCTGTATAGAATCTATTGAGACAGATTCTATACGAGAAGCTGGGGCAGGTATCGTAAAGTATTTTAAGAATCTCCCATATGAGAGTGTGAGTGTTAGTATAGAGGGAAAACTCAAAGATGACAAGGCTTATACACTTTTTGTGGGTGCATTGTGTGGGGAATATGAATGTGTGAGTTACAAGAGCAAAAAGAGTGCGCCAAAGCTAAAGGAATTAAATCTGCTTGATGTAAAGGGTGAAATAAAAGACGCACAGATTCTAAAAAAGGCGCAAATCATCGCTACAAGTGTGAATGAAACGCGCGAATTGGTAAATACAATCCCACAAGTAGCAACACCTAAATACCTTGCTAAATATGCTAAAGAATTGAGCAAAGAAGTAGGGAATCTTGAATGTAAGATATTAGATGAAGAAGACTTGAAAAAGGAAAAAATGGGTGCATTTTTAGCTGTCAATGCTGCTTCAGTAAATCCTCCGCGTCTCATACATTTGAGTTATAAACCTAAAGGTGCGACAAAACGCATTGTGCTTGTAGGCAAAGGGCTTACTTATGATTGTGGCGGACTTTCGCTTAAACCTGCGGACTATATGGTAACGATGAAAGCTGATAAAAGCGGTGGGTGCGCTGTTATGGGGATTATCAAAGCCATAGCGCAGCTTGGGGCTAATATTGAGATTCACGCGATTGTAGGTGCAGCGGAAAATATGATAGGTGGCAATGCGTATAAACCCGATGATGTCCTTTATTCGCGTGAGGGTAAAACTATTGAGGTAAGGAATACTGATGCAGAGGGGCGTTTGGTGCTTGTTGATTGTTTGAGTTACGCGCAAGATTTAAAGCCAGATATTCTTATTGATTTTGCCACGCTCACAGGGGCGTGTGTGGTAGCTTTGGGCGAATATACAAGCGGCATTATGGGGCATAATGACAAGCTTAAGGCGCAATTTGAAAAATATGCGTTAGAGAGTGGTGAGCTTATGGCGACACTTCCTTTTAACCGCCATATCAAAAAACTTATAGAATCTAAGATTGCCGATGTATGCAATATTTCATCATCACGTTATGGTGGGGCAATAAGTGCGGGATTGTTTTTGAGTGAATTTATTAGAGAAGAGTTTAAGCAAAAATGGCTTCATATTGATATTGCAGGACCTGCGTATGTCGAGAAAGAATGGGATATTAATCCAAGTGGCGCGAGTGGTGCAGGTGTGAGAGCAGGGATAGAATTTATTTTAGCACAAGGAAAAGCATAAATGGGATTATCAATCGGTATTGTAGGTTTGCCAAATGTCGGTAAATCCACGACTTTTAATGCTCTCACAAAAGCGCAAAATGCGGAGGCAGCAAATTATCCTTTTTGCACGATTGAGCCAAATAAGGCAGTTGTGAGTGTGCCTGATGTAAGATTGCAAGAGTTGGCTAAAATTGTCAATCCTCAAAAGATTCAGCACTCTGTCGTGGAGTTTGTGGATATTGCCGGACTTGTGCGAGGTGCGAGTAAAGGTGAGGGATTAGGCAATCAATTTTTAGCAAATATTAAAGAATGTAATATGATTTTGCATATCGTGCGGTGTTTTGAGGATTCTAATATCACGCATATTGAGGGGCGCATTGACCCGATTGATGATATTGAAATTATTGAGTTAGAACTGCTTTTTGCCGATATGGCAAGTTTGAATAAACGCATTGAGAAACTCCAAAAAGAGAGCAAATCTCAAAAAGGCGTAAATACTCAACTTACTCTCTGTCAAGAGCTTTTAGCGCATTTAGAATCTAATAAGCCCGTGCGAAGCTTTGCTAAACGTGAAAGTGAGGAATTTATCGCACTCAATAAGGATTTAAGATTTTTAACCAATAAAGAAGTGATTTATGGGGCAAATGTCAATGAAGAGGGCTTAGAATCTGATAATGAGTTTGTGAAAAAAGTGCGCGAATACGCACTCCAAAATGATGGCATAGCAATTAAGCTGTGTGCAAAGATTGAAGAAGAAATGGTAGGTATGAGCGATGAGGAGCGAGGGGAATTTTTAGCGAGCCTTGGAGCGAGTGAGAGTGGATTAACGCAGATTATTAGAGAGGGATTTGCGCGACTTGGGCTTATGAGCTATTTTACCGCAGGGGTTAAAGAGGTGCGAGCTTGGACGATTACAAAAGGAGATAGTGCACCAAAAGCTGCAAGTGTAATACATAAAGACTTTGAAAAAGGTTTTATTCGTGCAGAATGTATTAGCTATGCGGACTTTATCAAATATGGTGGCGAGGCAAAAGCAAAAGAAGCTGGGGCTATGCGTATTGAAGGTAAAGAATATATCGTGCAAGATGGTGATGTAATGCACTTTAGATTCAATGTCTAACCTTGCATTTACAAAAAAAAAAAAAACGATACAATACGCAGATGAAAGATGCTTCATACAGAGAGGGGATATAATGCAAAACACACAAGATAAATTCATACCTACAAAACGCTGTATTGTATTAATTAAGGTTTGGTGAAATTGACTTTAAAAGGAGACACAATGAAAACACTAGAGGAACTCAAAGCTATCTTTAGAGAAAGTGGGGACGACATAAGAGATAAGTTTTGGGAGCTTATCAAATCAAACAATCTTGAAGCAGTGAAAGAGTTTTTAAAGGATTATCCAATTCCTGAAATCTTTTTTGAAAAATGGTTTAACATCGGATGGCGAAAGGTCAAACTTGAACCCTTTTTCCCTTCTCCCTTTGTGCTAGCTTATGCAGGGCTTGCGTATGATAAAGACAAAAGTTTTGCAATGATAGAGTATTTTGAAAGCTTAGGATTAAAAGCTGATGACCAGTCTGAACATTGGAATGCCTTAAGTAGTTATATTGTCTGGGGAGGAAAAAATCCAAAAGTCATTGAATACTTTTTAGGTAAAGGAGCTACATTTGAAACATATTGTGAATATGGAAACACTCCTGTACATTATTTTGCATTTAGTCAGCCCAAAGCACTAGAAGTTGCTCTTAAAGCCGGGGCTAATATAGAAATGAAATCTATCAAAACGGACGATGAGCTTAGAGTAGGTTGGAATAATATCGACTCTACACCCCTATATGCAGCCGTAACAGATGAAAGGGGTGCATCTTGCACCGAAATATTATTAAAATATGGAGCGGAGGTAAATGCCGTGCATTATCACTTAAAAAAAGATGGCACTTGGTTTGCAGTTCTCTCTATATTAGATGTAGCCTATGGCGGTAAAAAGAAAAAGCTTGTAAAAGAAGCAGGTGCGAAGACTTGGAAGCAATTAGTCAAAGAATATAACATTGATACAAGCCTAGAACTATCCGAGCAATACAGAATCTACAATGAACTTTTGGAGAAAAAGAAAAAGGCTAAGTGATGGATTTAAAAGAAAGCTATTTTGCTAAAAGTTTTGAGGAATTTCAAAAAGATTTTTATATTTGTATGGAGGATAAAGAGAAACTAAAAAAAGAAATATTTGCAATCTTTAGAGCGCAATATTATAAATGGAAAAATGATGAAAGTCTTGATGAAACGAATATCATTTTTAACGACAACCTAAATTATCTTTTACAATATGATGCACAAGAATTGCAAGGAGAATGCAAAGAAGCTTGGTTAAAAGACTTAGATGAAAACGCCGATGAGATTTACGAAAGTTTGTATGTAGAGAGCGACGATAGGGATTATGATTTTTGCGAACTGCTTGAGTTTTATGGTGAGGATTATGACGAAGCAGAATCAGATGATGAGGACTATGAAAGCTGGAGAGAATCGCAAAACGACTTTGAATACGCGCTTATGGATAAATTAAAGGGATTTGAATGACAAAAACACTAAGTGCTAACCAACTCCATTTTTATTTTTTTTCTATACAATCTTTTAGTGATGAAAAATATCTTAATGCTTGGAGTTTAAAAGGCAGTCGTCTAAATGCCAAAGAATGGTTAGAATTTCAAATAGCAAATCAAGGAAAGTTTTACAATGAGCATTTAAAAAACACTTTAGATTCTATGCAAGAGCTTATTTTACATATTCCTGCCATTCTTTAAAAAACTCATCTTCTGCAGTGCGCTTAATCTCACGATTAGAAAACCATTCAAAAAACCATAAATTAAATAAAGATAATATTTTAATACAAAATTGAAGGCTACTAAAGTGGATTTAGATTCCAGAAGTAAAACATAAAAAAGGAAATAAAGACACTAATTTAAAGCTCTGAATTTTTATTTATCGTTATGCGTGATATATCAAATCAAAAAGCAAAAGCCTTGATATTATCTGCATATTCAATTCATAGTTGCAGAATATTTAACCAAAGGAGACACAATGAAAACACTAGAGGATCTCAAGGCGATGAGTCAAGAACAAAAAGAAAAATTAGAATCTAAGTTGTTTAGTGTGGTGAGAAACAATAATTTGGATAGCGTGAGTGAGTTTTTCAAGGTTTATCCTGTGAAAGAAACTTTCTATGAAAAGTGCTTCGAGTATAATGAATCTTTCCTCGATCCTGTGGAACTTTTAGCTTGTGCGGGAAATAGCTCTAGTAAAAATTTTGCAATGCTTGAACTCCTTGAAAAGTGCGGACTAAGGGCAGATTATGAATATCGTGGTGATAATGCGCTTCTTGCGTATATTGACCTTGAGGGAAAAAAGAGAGAATCTGTGATTGAATACTTTTTAAACAAGGGCGCGAGGTGGGAAGTCTATGGCAGGAATGGCGAGACAAAATTGCATTTTTGGGCAGAGATGAATGAGGCACCTAATCTTGAATTTGCCCTCAAATATGGTGCGAATCCAAATGTGAAAAATATCCCGCCAACTCTAAGCGATGGCTGGGATTTGGGTGGTAAAAATATCGGAGCTACGCCTTTGATGTATGCTGGAAATTCTACATTCGCCCGTGAAGCACCAATGGGAGCTAGCATACGGCTGTTACTCAAGTATGGGGCGGAGGTCAATGCGGTGGGCTATATGGAAAAAAGCCACAAAGTTGAAAGGAATGGCAAAAGGATACGTGAGGGTAGAGGTGAGTATAGTGAGCCCCAATCTGTGCTGGATTATTGTAATGTGGTGCAGAATGAGGAACTTTTAAAAGCAGCAGGTGCGCGGAGCTGGGAACAGCTTATCAAGGAATATAATATCGATACGACTCTTACTGTGCCTGAGCAGGTGAGAATCTACTATGAGCGTTTGGAGGATAAGAGCTATCAAAAAACGCCCATAGAGATTGACGATGAAAAGCCAAAAACGCCAAAAACACTAAGAGATATTCACAAAGATGAGGAATATTTTGATAGGTATATTAGGGCGGAAGAGAAGTTTTTGAAAAAATACAATGAGAGCCATAATATTTACAGCGAAAACTTTTGCATAGCAACGGCAATGTATTCTAGGGGTGATGATATAGAATCTATAAAGCAAGTCTTTGTAAAAAGTCTCAATGAATGGAAAAATAATTTTGATATAAGTGATTACACTACAAATACTGAAAAACTTGCTGTGATGATTCTGTGCGATATGAATACTTCTTGGGTATTAGAGCAGCTTAATGTGAGCGAGAGGGAAAAGGAGGACACATATTATGATGATTGGTTGCTTCATTTTCTAGCGAGTAAGGGAGCGGAAAAGGACTTTTCAAAAATGGCGCAAAGTCTCAAAAAATACGATACACTTAAGCTTTTTATTGAAACCAAAGAGAGCGATTATTTTAAAACCTATCTTAAGCAATGGTATAGCAAAAGCAGAGGTGATGCTTCGTGGGGAGATCATAAATATCCTGACGAGAGATTAGTTTATAGTGGATATTGGAATTATGAAGGAGCAGCTGTTTTAAAAATCTTAGGTGTAGATAAAGAAGAATTTAAAGGCTATAAATATTTCCCGTATGATTTGATATAGGTTTGTATAAATATGTTATGTTTTGGGTACAAGGAGAGGGAATGCGATATATTATAAGTTTGGTTATATCTGTGGCATTAGTGTGTGCAAGTGATTTCACTCTGCCGCAATTTAAAGAAGCGTTTATAAAAAATGCTTTTTTGCAAACAAGTAAGGCAGATTTGGGTGGTGTGCTTCAATGCGAGATGAGCACAAATGATAAGAAAATAAAGACAAATCATAATGCAAAAGCTGAATCTAAAGCTCTTTCTTTGATTGTGGATTCTATCCAAAAATCTCGCAAAATGCCTCTAAGGGACAACGCGGAGAATATCCCCCATATCAAAGAACTTGCGACATTGGCAAAAGATTCTACACTTGCTAAAGTCTATCTTATGCAATTAGCGATAATGGACACTCGCTCACCTTGCATTACTTGCTTACGCGTGGCAGAGGAACAAATAGGCTTTATTTTAACTTTTATGCCTGAAAAAATAAATGATAAAGAGGTAAGGCATTTTATAGATTTTACACATTCACAACCAAGCAAAGAGCTTTTAGGGCGGCTTGTGAGTCTAGATTCTTATGCTTTAAGTGGTGAAAAATTGCTGTGTGAGGGATTAAGTAAGCAAGATTCTCTCTTGCTTGTGAGTGCTTATGCGCATTTTGCACTCTCTGGGCTAAATACTCGCGCGCTCAATGCTCTTATGCAGTCAGCACTTTGGGGCAATACAGACGCGGCAACTCTCATACTCTTTTTACTTGATAATGGTATTTATCTGCCTCTTAATAAAATAGCGGCACAAATGCTTGAAATTGCCATTACAAATGGGGATTATCAAAATGCGCTTAAAAATAATCCTATGATTACAAAAAGCCTTGCAGTTACTGAGGGCAATGCTTTAAGTAATATTTTTGAAAGTATCGCTCATTGGCGTTATGTGGCTTATGGCTTTATTTTATCAGCAACTGATAGTAGATATGCAAGACTTGATGATGAAGATAAAAAAGGTATAGCACTCATTTGGTTTAATCTAATAAGTGCAGGTGCGCTTGCAAGGCAAAGCATTTATGATATGGGAGATTCTAAACAGCAACAGACTTATAAGGATATTTTAGAATCTAAAATGCAGCTTAAAGGCATTAATACGTATCCATTTGTGAAAACTTATCATCAAAGATAAACAAATCAAAAAAGCCACGAGCTGTTGATTAGTGGATATATTAAGCTTTTGAATTAGATAAGGCTTTGTTTGCAAGTTTATGGGTGCGTATGTCTTATATTATTAGGTTTCTTTTGTTTTTTATATATCTTTCTTTATAAATAATTGCTTTATCGTGGATATTGGAATTTTGGGGGTGTGGCAGTGCTAAATTTAGGTGAGCTATAAAAATACCTCCTATATGATTTAATGCAATTTGTAAAATATTTTGTATAAATGATATTGTAGGTAAAAATTGAGAGATGTCAAAATACACGATAAATGATTAGGTCTTTCCCTGCGACTTGGGCTAATAGAGAGTAAAACTTTCGCGCCTTTATGTTAGTGTCTTTATGGAATCTGCCATATACGTGTAGCCTTGCGTAAGATTCTCTTATAGAGTGGCAATGTGTTAAATACAATATGAAAATTTGCTTTATCAAGCTTACTATTTTGTTCTATGCTTTTTGGGTGAGTGAGAGGGAAGCATAGCTCATAAGAGGGCATAGAGACAAATTTAGAATCTCCTGTGGTATGTGCGGCATCGACACGATTAAAACCGATGTTTAAAATCATATTATTTTTGGGATATATACACAAGCCATTGTGCTTCCAAATATTATAAGTCCAAGGATAATCCCAAGTGTCTATTTTGCCTTGTGCGTAGGTTTTGAATATCTTATACCAGTAGTATTTTTCTTTTGTGGAGCAAAAATTATGGAGCGTTTTTATTTCACTTTCGTTAAATTCGAGCTGATATTTGCTCCACGCTCTTGCCCAAGAAGCCCAACCCCAAATGTGATTATATTTTGAAAAGTAATAGTCTTCTTGTAAGCGTGCTTTGGGGGAGAGCGTTTCTGTTGAAGTATTTTGGGCAAAGTCTAGCGCACTCCAACCACTTATCATAAAGATATTTTGTTGCATTTTATATTTTTCTAATAATTCATCACAGAATCGAAAAAAGCTTATATTTGGCAAACAATCATCTTCCAAAATAATGCCCTGTTCTTCATTTTCAAAAAACCAAGAAATCGCAGAGCTTACAGCTTTTTTACAACCAAGATTAGAATCTAAAAAGCGTGTTTTGACTTCACAAGGAAAATCAAAATGAGCTATGCTATCTATGAGAAAGGTTCTTACAGAATGCACCTGCTCTTTTTCACTGATACCATTGGGACATATTTTATTGTCCCTTGCGCCGTCATTTGCAAGATAGATTTTGCTTGGGCGGACAGATTCTATAATGTGTAGCACTCGCTTAAGTGTATCAAGGCGATTAAAGCTTAGCAATAAAATAGGATTAGTACAAGTGTAGGGTGTATCTAGCTTTTGATACATTATGCCACCTCTGCATAATAGGGAGGCGTATCAATAGTTAGAATATTATCTACTGCCCCCCCCCCCGCTTAAATAGCTTACTTTTTGGCTAAGAGAATGTGCGATTCTGCAGAGTTTTCTATAAACTCGCAATGGAAGAGGTTTTTTAAGCGAAAGTTCAAATGCTTTAATGCGCTCTAAGGCAAGTGGAGATTCTATAATTTCTTGTGGGAAAGTAATTGGAAATTTCATATTGGTATGTGAGACATTAAATACCTCTCCTTCTTTACCGCAATGCACGCCACTTCCATCAAAACCAATTTGCTTGACATACGAGGTGCTAGGGCATAGATTAAGAGTATTATGTTTGTAGCCAATGAGGTAATTAAAAATCGCCCAAGTTTTAATTTTGCCTTGAGCATTTGCAAGAAGATGGTCGTAATAACGCGCCACTCCATCAATATTGATATAATCAATATCACTCTGTGAGAAATTTTCTAACGCCCAAGTGATGTCGCGCTTATAATATTGCCATCTACTCGCCCAAGTTGCCCAGCCCCAACAATGAGGCAAACGCCAAAAATAGCAATCTCCCAAGCCACTTGTGTCTATGGGATAACTCCACGCTGTAATACTCCATACTTTTTCTTCATTTTCATATCTTTGTAATGCTGTATTCATATAGTCTAAAAATACAGGTGATACAATAATGTCATCTTCTAGGATAATAGCTCTTTGATATTGATTGATAACATAAGTTATGCCATCAATAATCGAATCTGCTAGTCCTAAATTATGTTCGCGCTCAATAAAGGTAATGCTTTTAAAAAGAGGCTTTTGTGTATTGTTTGTAATAAAATCTTGAATATAGTTTTTTGTTTGTGCGTGGGATTGTAAAATATCTTGTGAAGCATTTGGCTTTGGTGCATCTTGATAGATATATAAATCACTTTTTAGCGCAAGTTGGTTTGCGCTTAATGCTTGGATAGTTTGAGCCGTATGTTTGGGACGATTGTAGGTAAAAAGGACAATGGGTGCATAAGTTTCTAGCATTTTGTCTCCCTAGGGACAAAATACATAAACCAAATAGGGATTAAATCGATAAAGAAAGAATAAAATGCAATAAAATGAATTTGGGTAGGGTGTTTGAGGGTGGCTAAACCAAAAAATCTTAGCTTATCCCCCCCCCCACTGCACCTATCTAGCAAGTCTAAACTAAGAGGCATTTTGTAAAATATAATTTTGCTGTGAAGTGTCATTTTGTATCCATACAATAAAAATGTCGTATTGTAATGAAGTGAAACTAATATATAGCTTATATGTGGTGGATTGGGCTATTTGTATTTAGCTTGAAATAAATTAAAAGATAGGAATTGTATGTATTAATGCTAGGAAACTATCCCAGCATTAATATTTGAATCTAACTCTAATCTTTAAGCTTACTATGATTTGGATAGACAAAGTTTGTCTTGCGCTCTACAAAGATTCTATCTTTATCATCAACCGCAAAGGCGCGGATAATAATATCATAATGATCTTCTGGGAGCACTTCTTCTGTGCGTATGGTTACGACTTTTTTCAATTTTTCACCAGCTTTTACAGCGAAAGACTCTTTTGGTTTTAGAATCTTGAGATGTTTTGCTATATCGCCACCTTTCACATCAAGGATTTCGAAATACATTTGATGTTCTTGCGTATCTGTATTGTTAAACACCATAGTGTAGTGATTATCTACAACACGATGAGTGCGCACCTCATAGAGTTCGGCACTGCGCGCAATATCAAGAAGCATAGTCTCCTTTGTCGTGCCAACAAAAAATAACAACGCTAACACAACAGCCAAAACAACAATGTAGCCAATCGTCCTAAAGCGCAAAAATTTCACTTTGCCATCATTATCAATCGAAGCAGAGGATTTCCACATAATAAGCGAAGGTCTATTAAACTTACTCATCACATCAGCACACGCATCAGCGCATTCAAGGCAGTTGATACATTCAAGCTGCATACCCTTTCTAATATCAATATGTGTAGGACACACACGCACACAGGCGTTGCAGTTGGTGCATTCATTATTTGGGTCTTGCTTTTTAGGCGCAAGTTCAAATTTCATTCCCTTTGCGTCATATACCGCCCCACCGCGTTTATGATTATAGACAACCATAACCGTATCATCATCAAAAAGCACACTTTGCACGCGGCAATAAGGACACATATAAATACAGAAATTTTCTTGTATAAAAGTAATATCAAGGATAAAAAATAGTCCAAATCCCAGCCAGAATCCAAGCAAAATACGATGATTGAGCGGGTCGCTCATATATGCAAAGAAATCACTTGGCGGCGTAAAGAAAAACATAAGACTTGCAGAAGCCATAAGACAAAGCACAGTAATAATTAAAAACGCACATACCGCCTTAATTTTCGCACCAAAAGTGCTTAAATCCATCTTTTCTTGCTTATTACTAACTCTTTTACGCAAACCAAAGACTTTTGTCTGTAATAAATCCCTATAAATAACGCGGAAAATCGTCTGCGGACAAGCCCAGCCGCACCAGATTCTACCTGCAAGGGTAGTCATAAAGAAGATTCCCACAAACATAAGAATAAGCAAAAATGGCATAAGATAAAATTCTTGCACATCAAAGATTTGCCCGAGTAAGTGGAGTTGCTTATGATCAAAAGAAAGCAAAAAGATTTGATTGCCATTAATCTTTATGAAAGGAAAGACAAGCAAACAGAAAGTTGCAATAGCATACACGATGTAGCGTTTATTGCGATAATGCGACACAGATTCTGTATGATTAAGCGCGGTATCCATACTTTTCTCCTTAAATGCACTTAATGCAAGTTTGTTGTTTGAAGTGTAAGTGTGGATTTTCTAACTTTTTACCTTAATTTTTAATTAATAGCCATTGTTATTCCTCATATGTCAAAAGATAGAATTACATATTTTTAGCCTCATCAAATATTCCTCACATTTTTATGCTAGAATCGCGCTTTATTTTTTTACAAGGATTGCAAAATGTTGCAAACGATTAATCTCACAATGCGCTATCCCACAAAAAAGCTTTTTGAAAATGTGAATCTAAGCCTTGATGCCCATAAGCGATATGGGCTTATTGGCGCAAATGGCGCGGGAAAATCTACATTTCTTAAAATCCTAAGTGGAGAATATGAAGCAAGTAGCGGCGAGATAGTCATAGCAAAGGGTTTAAAAATGGGCGTTTTGGGGCAGGATCAATATGCTTTTGAAGAGCTAAGCCTCAAAGATGCCGTGCTGATTGGCAATAAGCGACTTTATGATGCGATAAAGCGCAAGGAATATCTCTATGAAAATGGCGATTTGAGCGATGATAAGGTAAATGAGGAGCTTGGAGAGCTTGAGATGATATGCGCCGAAGAAGACCCGATGTATGAATGCGAAGTGGTAATTGAAAAGATTTTAGAGGATTTGGGCTTTGAAGCCAGTGCGCATAATGAGTTGATGAAAACACTTACCGGCGGGGATAAGTTTAAGATTCTATTAGCACAGGTGCTTTTTCCAAAACCAGATATTTTACTCCTTGATGAGCCGACAAACAACCTTGACTTGCACTCTATCGCGTGGCTTGAAGAAAATCTCAAACGTCACGAGGGCACACTTGTAGTCATCAGCCACGATAGGCACTTTTTAAATAGCGTTTGCACCCATATTTTAGATATGGATTTTGGCTCGGTGCGCGAGTTTAGCGGGAATTACGATGATTGGTATATCGCAAGCACCCTTATTGCCAAACAACAAGAAGCTGAACGCAATAAAAAACTCAAAGAAAAAGAGGAATTAGAATCTTTCATTGCACGATTCTCTGCGAATGCAAGTAAGGCTCGTCAAGCTACCAGCCGACAAAAACAGCTTGAAAAACTTGATATTCAAAGCCTTGCAGTCAGCTCTAGGCGAGACCCTAGCATTGTGTTTAAGCCTCACCGCCCTATTGGCAACGAAGCTCTAGAGTGCGAAAATATTTCAAAAAGCTATGGGGATTTATGTGTGCTAAAAAATGTGAATCTTAAGATTTTGCCCGGGGATAAAATCGCTATTATCGGGGCAAATGGTGTGGGTAAAAGCACATTGTGTAAGATTCTTGTAGAGGAGCTTAAGCCCGATAGTGGAAGTGTCAAATGGGGTGCTACGACACAAAGAGGCTATTTCCCGCAAAATGTAAGCGAGGAGATAAAGGGCGAGGAGAGCCTGTATGAGTGGCTTAGAAGCTTTGATAAGAAAAAAGAAAGCGGTGAGATACGCAATGCGCTTGGGCGAATGCTCTTTAGTGGTGAGGAGCAAGAGAAGTCCATAAATGCTCTAAGTGGAGGCGAAAAGCATAGAATGGTGCTAAGTAAGCTTATGCTTGAAGGTGGAAATTTCTTGGTGCTTGATGAGCCGACAAACCATTTAGATTTAGAATCCATTATCGCACTTGGCGAGGCACTCTATAAATATAGCGGCAATGTGATTTGTGTAAGCCACGATAGGGAGCTAATAGACGCGTATGCGAATAGAATCATTGAAATTATTGCGGATTCTGATAATAAAGGAGCTAAGATTATTGACTTCCGCGGGAGTTATGAGGAATATTTAGAAAAAGGAAAATAAAATGTTTCATATTGTTTTTAATGCTGACGAAAATTATATAAAATATCTTAGTGTGCTTCTTGTAAATATTATTCAAAATACTGATAAAACAAAAATTTTTAGAGATTATATAGGGGGGGGGGTATTAACTCAAAAGCTACAAGAAAAAGATGAGGAAGAGGGCTATATCTTTCATATCCTAAGCGATACACTCTCCCAAGAGTGCCAAGATAAGCTTCAAGCCTTACAAGAGCAACTCTCTTTGATTTATCCTTGTGAGATTCGCATACATATTGTTGATGATAGTATTTTTGCTCATTTTCCAAAATGGGGATTTGAAAAACAAAAAAATTATATTGCCTATTATAGAATTTTATTGTCTCGTTTTGTTCCAGAGGAGATAGAAAGGTGTTTGTATATAGATGTCAATGCTCTCATATTATGCGATATAAGAGAGATTTTTGCAATGGATTTAGGGGAATATATCGCTGCTGCCGTGAATAGTCCGCTCCCAAAAGGTGCGAATGCTCGTATTGAACCATTTATTTTGCAGTCTGTAAGCAAGAATGGTGAAGGTTTTGATATGAGAAAGAATTTGTCTTGCTATTTTTGCTCGGGTTTTATGCTTTTTAATATGTCTCTTTACCGAGCAAATCATATAGAAACCCAATGCTTTGAGTTCTTACAACATTATATTCCTCAATGTCCCGACCAAGATGCACTCAATGTTGCACTGAATGAAAAGATATTGATATTGCCTGAAGAGTATGGGTTTCTTTTGGGGCACATTTATAATAAAGGGTTTGAAGCTTATACACAAATTCTTCCTAATGCTAAAATTGTGCATTATAATAATTATGCAAAGCCTTGGCGCACTCCAGCTCAAAATATTCAATCTCATAGCAAGTTTGTTCTTTTTTATCCTTATTATCAGCGATGGTGGGATATTGCCTCACAAACTCCTATTTTTAATAAGGAGCTTAAGAGGATTAAAATAATGCATTATAATCCCCTTGCTTTTTGTGTGGCTTTGATTGTTTTTGTTTTTAAACCTGTAGAAAAAAACTTTATAAGACCATTTGTGCGAAAGATAAGAGTTAAGATAAATCCAAAAAAATATGCTTTAAAAAAATGATAAGGCTTAGATTCTCGCAATATATCGCTTCCATATGCCCTTATGGAAAATATACCCAAAGATAAAAGCGCGTAAGAATGTTTCGACACAGATGATCGCAAAGATATACACAGCGTCAAATCCATAGCACACACATAGCCACATCGGTAAGATTCTGCATAGCCAAATACTCCCTGTATTTACCCAAAGCGAAAGCTTTGCAGCTCCCGCCCCGCGCATTGCACCATCAAGCACAAAAATCCAAATGAGTGGCACTTGGGATACACCCACTGCGACAAGGTAGGCAAAAGAATAATCAATCACCGCAGGTTCGGTAGTAAAAATAGCGGTGAGTTCTTTGCCTAGTAGGCATAAGCTTATGCCGAGTATCCCCATAATAATTGAGGAGATAAGTAAAGTTGTGCGCACAAAGGATTCGGCTAAATCTATGCGTTTAGCCCCTAACATTTGCCCCATTAATGCCATTGCAGCGACTTGGAATCCAAAGCCGGGCATAAAGATAAAGCTCTCTACGCGTGAGCCAACTTGGAATCCGGTGATGACTTCTAAGCCATAATCTGTCATAAATTTCGTAATTAACACGAGTGAAAAAATCGTCAATACCCGCTCCACGCCTGATGGTATGCCTATGCGTAAGCCAAGAGCGAGTGCACGCCACTCAACAAGGGAGGCAAATTTGAGATATTTATGCGCCCCGCACAAAATCCCAAAGAGTATAAGTCCCTCGAAATATGATGTAATCACATTTGCCACTCCCGCCCCGGCGATACCAAGAGGCGGGATACCAAGCGAATTTACACCAAAAATTAGTATATAATTGAGGGCGATATTTAAAAGGGTGCTTAGAATCTTAATAAAAAACACGCTTTTTGTATCGCCTGTGGCTGCGAGTGCGGAGATGAAAATCGTCTTTGCAAAAAGCGCAGGAATGCTATAAAAAATAAAACTAAGATAGAGCATACCAAGTGCTTTTGCCTCGCTTCCTACATCCATCCAGTCAAAATATATCTCATTGAGTGCAGAGGTAAGAATAAAAATAGGAATGGCACATACAATCGCCCCAACACTCATCGTACTTAAGATTCTATTCATTTTTGTGAAGTTTCGTTCGCCAAAGGCACGGGAGATTTGTGCGTTTGTGCCGACATAAAAAATCGTGGTAATGGCAAATAAAAACATCCAGTAGTTCATACCAAGCCCGAGTGCTACGATATTGTGCTTTGTGATTTCCGCATCTGCCGAGATATGAGCGATAAAATACATTCCCACAGCGACATTTGCAATATCAAGGAATGAATTACCCCCAGAGGGCAGGGCTATGCGAAAAATCTTGCGGATTCTGTGATTAAAAGTATAAACCATTGCCTTACTTTGTAATGTTATTTTGAGTGCTTACAGCACATTGCGTAAGTTGGCGTTTTTATGTGTTGGTATTTATCAGTGCGCTATTTTACGATAATGCTTGAAAGCTTTTTGCCACCTAAAATATGCAAATGCAAATGCGGGACTTCCTGCCCACCATCTGCACCGATATTTGTGATGATTCTATATCCGCTCTTGTCTATACCTACGAGCTTTGCGACCTCTTGCGCAAATTCACACAGCTCGCCCAAAAGCTCTCTAGAAGCGAGGGAAAAATCTTTTACGCATATCTTTGGTATTGCAAGAATATGCACCGGTGCTTGAGGAGCAATATCATAAAATGCAAGGAATTTATCATTTTCTGCCACTTTTTTGCAGGGAATCTCCCCCGCAACAATTCTTTCAAAAATCGTTTTTTCTGCCATTACTTACTCCTTTGTGGTTTTATAGAATCTAAAGCGATTTGCAAAATATGGATTCTATACTTTGAATTCTTAAAAGTGAAAATTTAATTTGAAGCTTTCATTATAGCAATAAAGGACAATAAAAACTTTAAATGTGCTACAATACCGATTTTATTTTACTTTAGAAAATGAAGGATAGGCATTGAAAGCGCAAGTGCAGGAAATTTTAAAGCGATTGGAGCAGGTAGAGAATCTGCAGGATTTGGAGGCATTGCGGGTAGAAATGATTGGCAAAAAAGGCTTTTTGACACAACAATTTGCCACGCTTAAAGCACTGCAAGGTGAGGCAAAAAAGGCTTTCGCCACAGAATTAAACACCTATAAAGAATCTTTTGAAAATCTTTTGAGCGATAAAAAAAGCACACTACTTGCAAAACAAATGCAGGCAGATTTGGCTAAAGATTCAGTTGATGCGAGTTTGTTTAGCTCACTGCGTCATACAAGCAAAGGACATCCAATCTACCAGACAATGGATAAAATCATTGATTTTTTTGTTAATATGAATTTTTCACTGCAAACCGGTCCGCTCATAGAAGATGATTTTCATAACTTCGAGGCTTTGAATCTCCCCGCATATCACCCAGCACGCGATATGCAAGATACATTTTATTTTAAAGATTCTATGCTTTTGCGCACACATACTTCGCCAGTGCAAATCCGCACAATGCAAGAGGGCTCACTCCCCATTCGTATGATAGCTCCGGGTAGCGTGTTTAGGCGAGATTATGACTTGACGCATTCGCCGATGTTTCATCAGGTTGAGGGACTTGTCGTAGATTCAAAAGACAAGGTGAATTTCTCGCATTTGAAATATATTTTAGAGGATTTTTTACATTTTATGTTTGGCAATGTAGATATTCGCTTTCGCTCGAGCTTCTTTCCTTTTACAGAGCCAAGTGCCGAAGTGGATATTAGCTGTGTGTTTTGCAAGGGCGAGGGCTGCCGTGTGTGTTCGCATACAGGGTGGCTTGAGGTGCTAGGCTGTGGCATTGTGAATCAAAAAGTTTTTGATTTTGTGGGATATAAAGATGTGAGTGGATATGCCTTTGGGCTTGGTGTAGAGCGGTTTGCTATGCTGATTTGTCGAGTGAATGATTTGCGTAGCTTTTTTGAGAGTGATTTACGCGTATTGGAGCAGTTCTAATGATTTTTACGAGACATTTGTTATCACAATTTATTGATATTTCGCGAATTTCCACCGAAGAGATTTGCACGCGTTTAAGCAGTATTGGGTTAGAAGTAGAATCTGTGCATTCTATAAAAATTCCCCAAAAAGTCGTTGTTGGCAAGGTGCGGACTACAAGCCCGCACCCAGATGCGGATAAGCTCAATGTATGTGTTGTGAGTGTGGGCAGTGAGGAATTACAAATCGTGTGCGGTGCACCAAATGTCAAAGCAGGGCAGTATGTGGCAGTGGCATTAGAAGGCGCGGTAATCCCCTACACCAAAAGCGGTGAGCTTACAATCAAAAAAACGACTTTGCGCGGTGTGGAGAGCTGTGGAATGCTTTGCTCGAGCACAGAGCTAGGGCTACCGAAAATCAATGATGGCATTATGGTGCTAGATTCTACTGCTGGGCGATTGGAGCTTGGTGCTGAAGTAGCGCAGTTAGAGCTTTTTAACGATGATGTGGTGGAGGTAGCTACCACACCAAATCGTGGTGATTGTTTAAGTGTGCTTGGTATAGCAAGGGAGTTGGCTACCTGCTACAATCTACGTTTAAAAAACCAAAGTGATATGGATAATGTCGTTACATTGGGACTTGGACGGGTATTGCAGATTCTCACTGATGAAAAAATTGACGCGCATTTACTTTATCGTGTGGTTGAGATGAAACAAGCCTATTTATCGCTTGATATGGCTTTAGCCCTTGCGCACAATGGAACTTTGCTTGATGATATTGTGTGTAATTTCTTAGAATACGGCACTTATATGAGCGGTGTTATTCTTAATGCTTATAAGCTGCAAGACTGCGAAAGTAAGGATATTATTTTGGATAATGGCTTAGCTGCACAACTTTGCATAAAAAAAGATGAAAATGGCTTAGAAGCGGTATTTGCAAATGAAAAACTCTCAGTAATTGGTGTAAGTTATGGTGAGCGGCACTTTGGCACAAGGTCGGAGATTCTTATTATTGAGGCAAGTTATGTTAATTCTGCCGCCATTTCTAAGGCTCTTTATGAGCGCAAAATTAAAGGCAATAGTGCGCTTACCTATCGCAGCACGAGGGGGAGCAATCCGGATTTGGAGCAAGGCATTGACTTTTTGTGTAAAAAAATGGTGTCAGTATGTGATGCACTCGTGTATTCTGGCTCACATTCTATCTCGCAAAATACTGATGAAATCATAATTAAGACGACCTTTGGTGCAATTAATAATATCATAGGCATACATTTGGAAAAAGAAGAGATTGCTACAATCTTAAAGCATTTATCCTTTAACCTCGAAGCCACAGGCGATGAAAATTTCTTTATGATTGGCGTTCCTCCATATCGCCACGATATACATAGTATCCAAGATGTTGCGGAGGAGGTGTTGCGAATCTATGGCATAGATAAGGTTAAGCCTATGCCTCTATTATGTTTGCAGCATCACAATACCTCTAAAGCGTATTTTGCGTATAAAAATAAGCGCAAATTAGCTCATACATTCATTGCTAATGCTTTCAATGAATGTATTCACTATATTTTCGCCTCCTCGCAGTCCTTGGAAAAACTCGGCTTTGTGCAAATTGATGAGAATCTTGCCCTGCTCAATCCCATCACACAAGAGCTAGATACATTGCGCACGAGCCTTATTCCTGCGCTTTTAGATTCTATAAAACGCAATGAAAACCTCGGCTTTAAAAGCATTTCGCTTTTTGAAATAGGAAGTGTCTATACAGCCAAACGAGAGGAAAAAACCAAACTCGCCTTTGTTGCAAGTGGCTTTATTAATGATGAGTGCTATCCGCATAGTAAAGCGGCAAGCTGGGATTTCTTTTCTTTTGCATTAATGTGCCAAAGGTGTGTGGGAGAGATAAGCCTCAAAAATATACGCGATGAGGAAAATTCACAAACCCTTCTAGCGCAGTTTGGATTGAGAGATGATAGAATCTTGCACCCTTATCAAAGTGCGTTCGTGTATTATCAGGGTAAGCCTGTGGGGATTATCGCAAAGATTCATCAGCAAGTTGCTTTGGACTTGGATATAAACAACGAAACTTTTATATGCGAGATTGAATTAGATTTAGATGATACAGCTTTGGCGCAAGCAAAAGAGTTTTCAAAGTATCAAAAATCTACGCGTGATTTGACAATCTTAATTGACAAGCAGATTCCATTTCATCGTGTGCGCGAGGCAATTACAGAGGCAAAAATTGATTTCGTGCAAAATATTTATCCGCTTGATGTGTATGGTGATGAGAGTTTGGGAGAGCAAATGGCACTTAGCATTCGCTTGGTGCTGCAATCTTATGAGGGCACATTGCAAGAGATTCAACTCAATAATGCCACACAGGCTACATTGGAGATTTTGCAAAAAAGCTTTAATGCGTCTTTGCGCGTTTAGATCCTATAACTTGAAAGGAAAAATATGCAACCACACATTACGCAAGAGGATATTCCCCTTTTACAAAAAATGTCTCACACACTTGGTTTTCTGTGCGCCGATATGGTGCAAAAGGCAAATAGCGGACACCCCGGTGCGCCTATGGGGCTTGCAGATGTGGCTAGCACCCTTAACTTTCATTTGAATCTCGCCCCCACAAACCCCACTTGGCTTAATCGCGACAGATTAGTTTTTAGCGGAGGACACGCGAGTGCGCTTGTGTATGCGCTTTTGCATTTATGGGGCTTTGATGTGAGTATGGAGGATTTGCAATCTTTTAGAAAAATTCACTCTAAAACGCCCGGACACCCAGAATATGGACATACTCAAGGTGTGGAGATTACCACAGGACCGCTAGGACAGGGTATAGCAAATGCAGTGGGTATGGCTATGGCAAGTAAATACGCGCAGAATCTCTTTGGCAAGGAGATTATCTCGCATTTTGTGTATTGCTTATGTGGAGATGGCGACTTGCAGGAGGGTATTAGTTATGAAGCGTCTTCTCTTGCTGGACATCATCAATTATCGAATCTTATCCTTATCTATGATAGTAATGAAATTACGATTGAGGGTAAGACAAATATCGCTATGAGCGAAGATGTAGCGCAACGTTTCACTTCTCAAGGTTTTGAAGTATTGCAGTGCGATGGGCATAATTTTTTGGAGATTCATAACGCGCTTGTGAGTGCTAAAAGCTCCTCTAAGCCGAGTATCATCATCGCGCGGACAAAGATTGCAAAAAATGCTTTAAATCTTGAAGGTAGCCATAAAGCGCACGGCGCACCTTTGGGAGAGGAGATTATAGCTCAAGCAAAGGCGAAGCTTGGGTTAGATTCTAAAGCTTTTTGTGTGCCTGATGAAGTGCTATTTGCTTTTAGAATGATGAAAGAGCGCGGTGAACTTAGTGTGGCGCAGTGGCAAAAGCAGTATGAGAATCTCCCATCAATTACAAAAGAGCGTCTTGATAGTATGGTGGCTAAGGATTATTCGCGCATTAGCTATCCGCATTTTGAGCTAGGCGAGTCTATGGCAACGAGGGTAAGTAATGGCAAGATTCTCAATGCTATTTCACAGGCTATGGAGGGCTTTATCGGTGGGAGTGCGGATTTAGCCCCTTCAAATAACACACACTTAGAGAATGAGGGTGATTTTCCACAAGGTAAGAATTGGCATTTTGGTATTAGAGAACACGCAATGGGTGCAATAAGTAATGGCGTGGCAAACTATGGTCTCTTTATGCCATTTTGCGCAACATTCTTTGTTTTTAGCGACTATATGAGTGCGAGCGTGCGCGTGGCGAGTTTGATGAAAGCACAAGTATATTATATTTGGACGCACGATAGCATAGGCGTGGGGGAAGATGGCGCGACACATCAGCCTATTGAGCAGTTGAGCCATTTTAGGGCAATGCCAAATCTCCTTGTATTCCGCCCAGCAGATGCGAATGAAAATATCGCGTGTTGGCAGGTGGGATTGGATTCTAAACTGCCTTGTGCCTTTGTGCTTACTCGTCAAAATCTCCCTGTAATCGTGCCTTGCGATGAGAGATTGAAGAGTAATGTTTCAAAAGGTGGATATGTGCTAAAAGCACAGGAGAATGCGGATATTACGCTTATAGCGAGTGGTAGTGAGGTGAGTCTTGCACTCAAAAGTATTGAATCTTTGCTAAAGGTTGGCATTAAAGCGCAGGTAGTGAGTGTGCCTTGCTTTGATTTGCTTTTGCAGCAGTCTAAGGCATATAGAGAAAGTTTGTGTAAGGGCAAGGTGCTTGCTATTGAGGCGGCGAGGGGGCTAGAATGGTATGCCTTTGCCGATGAAGTGATAAGTATGCAAAGCTTTGGTGCTTCGGGCAAGGGAGATATACTTTTTGAATCCTTTGGATTTAATGTGGAAAATGTTGTAAAGGTGGCACAGGAACTCCTAAAATAATTGAGTGGAATTTGGGATTAGCTTATTAGCTTTCAAGATATTTTTGAAAGCTAATAAAATCAATTACAAGTACTTTAACATATCTTTAAAATATTGTAGAGGTAAGCAATATATTCTAAGAACGATAAGGGGGAGTTATCGGTAGGATAGTTTCGTGCGCCAAAGCCACTAGCCTATACTTATATATTTTGTCTCCTCTCATAAAAAAGACAAAACAAGAGTTTTTTGCGATGAATGTTTTTAAGAAATATGAAAGGATAAAAAATGAAACACATATTCCTACACTCGCTCTTTTTGCTCACATTATTAAATGCGAATAATCTTTTAAATGACTTCAGCAAATATCCTGCGCAAATATATCAAGGAAAACATAAAATCTCGCAAGACTACAAGTGTGCAAATACAGAATGTAGAGATATAAATGGTAAGTTAGTGGATTTAAAGATTAATTTTGCAGGTAAATATTCAATAATACCTCATAGTTGTGGCACTGGATGCAGATTTTATTCTTTATTGGATAAACAGACCGGAAATGATGACTATATGATTCTAAGTAGATTTAACACAACACCTGATACAAATAATAAAGATAGTATTGATATTTTATTAAGTCAAAAGGATAGCAATCTTTTAATTGCGCAGTATGAATACCATAATGGCACTTGTAAGCAAGAGAAATTTATCTTTGATGGCAAAAAATTAAAATCTATAACAAAAGTTTTAGAATCTTGCAATGAGCAATGAAGATTTTGTTGAATTTTTATGATAAAGGATAAAATAGTGAAAATATTAAGTTTAATATTGCTATGTTGTATTTTATTAAATGCAAATAAAATCTCATCACAAATACAAAAAGAGATTCAAAACGACTTAATGACTATATCCACAGATGCAAAAAACAATCAATGCAGTATCTCTATTGATAATAAAATAATTTATCAAAGAACTTGCGAATTTGAATATAATCCAAGCTTGATTTTTTATGCAAGACTTCAAAATTGGAATGATGTTTGGGTGTTCCAAGATAATCCTATGGGAAATGCTTGTGATGGCGGTATTTTAAGAATCTTTGAGCGAAAAAATGGAGAAAAGGACATCTCATATCGTGGTGAACTTGATTTTTGCGGTGGCGCAAATCCTAGCTTTGAGCTAAAAGGAAATACCCTTAAAATTATTGATGAAAATAGCGGTAAATCGCATTATTTTCAAAAAGGTCAGTGAGATTTTAGAATCTAACTCAAAACCCAAAAAAGCGGAGGTTGAATGAATACGCTCAAGGTTTATAGCTCCAATCGCTCTTTAATGCAGCATTTAGATGAGGGTGTCTTGCTCTCTCCGCATATGATGATGAATGATTTTTTTACCCAAATTCTTATCATTAAGGGGTATAGGGCATTGCCTAAACAAATGCGTTTGCCTCTAGCTATGGAGATTCTAAAGAGTTGTGCGAGTGAGCTAAAAAGGGTAAATTTTATCTTTGAGGAGAGTTTTCTCGCCTTTTTAGAATCTTCGCAGTTTTTATTTGGCTTTTTTGATGAGATTTCTCAAGCGCAGGTGCAGATGAGCGAGATTCCATTGCTCGATACTTATGGGGACTATGAGGATCATCTCTATGTGCTTGAATGGGTGCAAAAACGCTATGTGGAACGTTTGGAGGAACTAAAATATTATGATGGACTAATCTTAGCACCAAACGCGCAAATAAGCATTAATGAAGCCTTTGTTCGTAGTTTTGAATCTATTGATATATACATTGAGGGCACTATGACAAAAGCCCACCTGCATTTACTCGCCCAAATCTCCCACTTAAGCTCGATAAGGGTGCATTTCTCCCTTGATGAATATAATGTGAATCTGCCATTTTTGCCAAAACATATTTTAGAGCAATGTGAGCCATTTTATCGATATAGCTTTGATTTTCACACAGGCAACTTACTTGATTCTAAGCCCCAAGCCATAAACGCACGAGTGAGTGCATATAGCTTTAATCTGCGTATATCGCAGGTTGCGCTTGTGTTTTATATGATAGAGCAGTGGCTCAAAGAGGGCGTAAAAGAGGAGGATATTGCCGTGATTGTGCCAAATGAAGATTTCACACGCTATCTCGCGCTTTTTGATAAAGCGCATAATCTTAATTTTGCTATGGGAAAGGACATAGGCAGTGCAGAGGCGTATAAAAAGCTTGAAAGTATGAGAGAAGCTTATAAAGATGAGCGTGTAGATGTGTCATATAATCGCGTGAGTGAGGAGATACAAGCCACCCTTAGTGTCTATGATGATAGAGCGAGTCAAAGGGTGCGGGAGTATGTTGGGGAGCTGCTTTTTATGTGGGAACATATTGGCATTAATAAATGTAATTTTGTAGAGATTATTGAGCTTTTGCTTAAGGAGCTAGAGGGGTGTAGTATTGATGATATATCGGGCGGAAAAATTCGCGTAATGGGTGTATTAGAATCTCGTGGTTTTGCGTGTGAGAGGGCTATTATCGTAGATTTTAATGACGATGTGATACCTAGTATTAGTCAAAACGACTTGTTTTTGAACTCTGCGCTACGCAAAAAGCTTGATATGCCTACGATAAAAGATAAGGAGCAGCTGCAAAAGCATTATTATTGTGCGATTTTTAGCGCAGCAAGTGAAGTCGTGGTATCGTATGTAGAGAATGATGATAAACATAAGAGCCTTTTGCTCGATGAGTTAGGTGCGTATCTCAAAAGCCCAATACAAAGCTATAATGGTGATATGTATTTTGCACTTTTGGAGCAGGGGAGGAAGCTAGAGTATGTTGAAGATAAATTAAGCGGTGTGCTACCGCGTGAGCTAAGCCCAAGTAAGCTTAAGATTCTGCTTGAATGCCCAAGACGATATTTTTATCAATACAAGGAATATTTAAGCGATGTGGGGCAAGATAGCGCGATTTTTGGAAATATTTTACATCAATGTTTAGAATCTGTGTATAGTCCATATGTGGGTAAAAGGCAGATTTTAGATGTGCAAAAGTTAAGTCAAAGCGCAATGTCGCAGTTGCAAAATTGTATGGATTTTAATGATATAGGCGCGGTGGATAGGGCAAATATTGGGCTTCTTATGCTTGAGCTTGATGAGTTTTTGCATACATATGAGGGAGGAGGGGAGGTTGAGATTCTATGCCTTGAAAAGTCTATGTTAGCGCAATATGGGGATTTTGTGTTTTCTGTGCGCCCGGATAGAATCCAAAAAAATGATGAGTGTATAGAAATCATCGACTACAAATATCGCTCACATTTCAAGGTAGAAAAAAGCGCGGAGAAAACAAGCGATTTTGCACTGCTGCTGTATAAACAAGCCTTTTTGCAAAACTATCCACAATATGCCTCTTTACCTATAAAACTGCTGTATTGGGATATAAAAGAATGCAAAAAAATAGAGGAGGAGAGCATAGCGGAGAAAGAAAGTGTGCTTTTAGAGAGACTACATTCTTTTAAAGGTGAAATTATGTTTGATAAGGCAGTAAAGCATTCTACTTGCAATTACTGCCCTTTCACGCAATTATGTGATAGATAGATTCTTGAATCTGTCTAAGCATTTGTTGGGAGTTATAGGGTTTGTTGTATTGTAATTTTGGCATTATACTCATTACTTATTTATTCCATATTTTTGTAAAAGCTCTCGTATCTTTTCATAATTTGCTATTACTTTTAGCTTCTTTGAGCTTTTGGGTGGCTAACGCCTTATAATTTATCACTAGATTTGATTCTTCTAAATCTTCCAAAATAAGTTTATTATTAAGCAAAAATTCTACAACTAAAGGATTTAATCTTCTTGCAAGATATTGTCCAAATAACTTCCTTGTGCTTCTTGATTGCTTATAATTTCATCTTTTCCAAGATAACTTAACATCTGCTTCAAACCAACCATATCACAAGCTCGTATCATATCCTTAAAAGCTCCATCTGTCTCTATAGTATAGTATTGATTAATTTGTGCATTATCTCCCCATTTATATGTTCCCCAAGTTTCTTGCCATTGCTGAAAAATAAAAGATTTCTCATTAGTATTACAAAAAGTATTAGCATAGGCATTAATGCCATTGTATATATAATAATTTTTTTCATTTTAATATCCTTTTGCCATAATATAATCTTTATATTGTTCTAGCATTATAAAAGCTCCCCTGATTGAAAGTTTTTGTATTTGAATCTTTAGTCTGCACTAGAATCCTTGTAATCTTCTAATTGAACAAGTTGGCGCAAAAGAGACAAAAGGCGCCCAAGATTTTCGTCCCTCCCAAATTAATACATCAATACCCTCTTTATTTTTTCTAACTTCTATAATCTTTTCTTCTAAACTTGAGTCCCCTAATCCCTCAACAATAATTCTTTTTTCTTCATCAAATAATATAATTTCATTGCCAGCTATTGCATAACCCATTATAAGCATAGGATAAAAAACTTTGTAGGACCAATCATAACCCAATGATACAGAAAGAAAATTGTTAGGATTATTATATACTAAATTTCCTGTCTTAAAATCATAAATTTGTCCTTGATTTTTGTTATTTACTATAAGATATTTATTATCTAAAGAAAAATAAACCTCTGTGCATTTTTTATCTTTGTAATGCTCAAATTCATATAGGTTGTTGTTTAAATCAAATATATGCAGCTTTCCTCTATCACAGATTCCTAAATATTGCTTATCGTAAGAAATATTAAACGCTGCAGCTTCATTATCATTATATACTTGTATGATAGTGTTATTGGTTTTATTCTTTATTATGGTTTTTTCTTTATTTTTAGTAATTTCGTATTGATTTATTTGGATATTTCTTCCATTTTTAAAATATTGTTTCTTGTAATCTATTAAGCCTTTATTGCTTAGAATCTCCTCTTCATTTTTGACCGATTCTTTTATTATCTTGCTACATTGTATGATATCAAAACCTGATAGTTCTTGCATTTTTGCTCTGCTTGTCTCAAAGCTTGTATATATGGACTTTGTGCAGGAGGTAAGCATTACGCACAAGAGTATAAGATAAAGAATCTTTAATACTCTCATTCACACTCTCCTAATTCGTAAGGTATAGGCAAGAATACCATAGCACCAAAATTATAATTAAGATATTCTGTTAAAGTATAATCCTTAAGGCTTTTCCCATCAATCTTTTCTACTTTTCTGTCTATTTCGCCCCAAGTTACTACTTTCTTGTGTAACGGCAGTATCATTTTTTATGTTTAAATCTATATCTTTTTCATTGCTTTGTGTTTTGGGATAATTTCCAACACGCAAGGATAAAAGCACCCAAAGCTAAAATTTCAAAGACCATACTGATTAAAGCGCTTTGCTTGAGCACCATAATATTATTCTTTAGCCCAAAATAAAACATTTGTAGAAGTGCTAAACTTTGCAAAATCGCTGAAACAAAGCAAAGTATTTTAAACATTTTATGCCTGCTGTTTTTTGTGCATTCTCTTATGAAAAAGGCATACACCACAACCATACAAACAAGCATAACCAAAGGACCATACTCAAAAAATGCAGCATTTTTAAACATAGACATGGCACTAAAAATAAAATTACTTATAAAATACAAAAAAATCAAAGCATAATTAAAAAGCAGATATAAAAAACCAAGAAACAAAATCCTATTATTTTGCAACTTCTTTGCAAAAAAGTTCAATGCCACTATCATTAAAGCAGCATAGATAAGATAGGAAATATTCACAACAATAGGCGTAAGGTGTGTATCATAAACAACAGAATCATACAAAAAGAGATAATGCGTATAATAAAGAGGATAGCCATAAACAAAAACATACACAATAAAGGCAAAAAATAGCATTATTTTGACCTTTTCAAAGCCTTTGGTATTTTCTATCTGCATTGATACTCCTTTTAACGCATTCATAGAAAGATTTCTCTTAATTATACAATATTTTTTCAAAACAAAATAGAGAGAATCTATGTGAGATGTTTCGCTTTTCCTCAACATGACACACACAAAAAAGTGGGGCGCAACACGACAAGGGCAATTGTCATGTCTTAGCCTAAGGCTAAGAATCTCATTTGGAATCTCACACATACTCCCCCATACACGCCAGCAAGGTAGCTAGAGAGATGTGTTAGCACATTGTCCCATTTTCCCATTTGGCTTTGTGTGAATCCCAGCAGATTCTCATACCACGAGGTATTTTGCCATTTTCATAGTATTGTTTCTTATAATCTATCAAGTCCTTATTACTCAAAATTTGTTCAGCATTTTTATACGGTTCTTGTTTTATCTTGCTACATTGTCCAAAGCTAAACCCTGATAGCATCTCCATTTTTGCTTTGCTTGTCTCAAAGCTTGTATATATAGGCTTTGTGCAGGAGGTAAGCATTACGCACAAAGGTATAAGATAAAATAGCATTAATGTTCTCATTCACACTCTCCTAACTCATAAGATATCAGTCTTATCAAGACAGCAATCAGGTGAATTTATCATTTTGTTATAATTATAAGATGAAAGATGAGGATAAACTTCTATCCAAATAGCGAAAAAGAACATTCCTATGAATATAGAAATAAAGCATATACCAGCTATATAAGCGTCTGCTAAATATTTCTCTTTTGTTTTGATAAAAATAATCCACAACAAAACACATTGTAAAATAAGTCCGATTAAATGTATTATAAAAGGTATCGAATCGTTTGTAATCCCAAATTTATCTTGTAATAAAAAGATAATGGTAAAATTTGCAAGTGCTATGACAAAAGGTATGAGTAGTGTTATAAAAATAATCCCGAGTATTTTAAGTTTTCTTTTCATTATATGATTTTCCCATATCTTAAGGGTTTATATGATTGATTATATATTGATAATAACTTGAATAAAAATTGTCTTCCATAAGTGCAAATTTTCTCCCCGTTTTCAAAAGCTTCTAGGCTGATTTTCACCTCTTTTGTATTTTCCCACTGCACCTTGAGAGTTTTATAACCATAGATTTCACTTTCCTCATCATCAAGTGTTTGTGTGATATTTTCCATAGTCTTAATACTTTGTGGAAGATAATAGCCCTCTGAAAAACTATTTTTCATTTGCCTATAAGCTTGCGTGATATTTGTATCTGTAAAAGTCTTTTCTTCTTCTATTTGTGCGAATAGACTATGACAACAAAATAGAATAATGAATATGTAACGCATTGTCTCCCCTTTTTTATAGGATTGATTAAAATCCAGCCAAAGAGCGTAAAAAAGCCTCTCTTAAGTCAATAAGAGAACTAGATTCCAAACTTTCAAAACCATTGTGTTCTATGTATTGACATAGCCATTGTATAAATGCTCCCTCAAGCTCATAATACGCGCTATCTCCTTGCCATTTTTTACCCTTACTTTTAGGCAAAGCACGAGTGCGTGCGCATTGTTCAACGATTTCACGCAAGGCTTTCCACGCACGATAATATGCACCTTTATACTTAAACATAAAACCCGCACTATCTTCAAGCACATACCCTTCAATAAAGCCATTCTTCCGCTTACCTTGTGCAAATAAAGAATTAGATTCTAATGCACTTTCACAATAGAGAAACTCACTCACTTCTTCCCAGCAATGAAGTGTGGCTTTATGCGTTTTGCATACAAAGCCAAATTTCTCTCCAAGCGCACAAAGTTCTGTAAAAGGGACTTTTGCATAATCAGGTGTGTTATAAATCGCATCAAGTAAAATAACCTGTGGCTTTTCATAGGCGATAATATGTGGGTCATCTTGTGGGTGTATCACTTCAAATACAAGGCTAAGATTGCGCGTTTTAAGCTCTTCATAAAGTTCAGATTCAACTTCTTGTATAGAATCTTGTGCAGTTTTGCGCAGAGATTCTGCAATAAGGTTACGCATTATATGTGCATAAGGGCTTGTAGGGTCGGATTTTGATGTAATGAAAAGTTTGGATTCTAACTTTAGAGAATCATTTGCATTTTTAGCACTTACAATGCCTAAAAAGCCATTTTCTTTGACAAACACATTCAGTGGATAGGTCAATTTTTCCTTTAAAGCTTCATCACAAGTTTCTTCTCGCTCTTTGTAATTAAAAAATTTATCATAACTTCTTGCGCAAATGCGAAAATTATATGTATCAATAAATAAACCTCTAGCCTTGCAAGTAAGGCTATTCCATTGCTTAGAGAAAAATGCTTCTTTGGTGAAGTTAAAGCTTGAAAGCTCTCCAAACTCTCGCTCTTTGATGAGCACACTTGCACGAAGTTTTTGTAAAAGCGCAAAGATTGAGCGCGATTGGTGCAATGCGTTTAATTCTTGCGAGCCGTGTTTATTTTGCATATAGATTTGCGTAAAATTATCTGTATGCCTTATGACGCCCATAAGCGGACTTTGTGCCATAAGCTTAGAGTTTTGAGCTTTTGTAGCATAGCGATAAGGTAAAGGCGTTTTTGTCAATACCGCTATGCGTAATGCCCCGCCAAATTCCACACCACCTTCAAGTGCAAAATTTCGCTCATATACGCGCATAGGGTGCTTTTCTCTATTTCTATGTCCAAAAACTTGATAGGTATTACTAGCTGTGCTAAGAGCGAAGCTTTTTGCGCATTCTTGCATATCCTCATATCCACCGCTGCCATAAATAAGCTGTTTTGTAGCGACAAGCAAGAGATTATTTGGCAAAGTAGGAAGTCCTCCGTGCGTGCATAAGATGATTTTTTCATCAAAGGTATAATAAGCGCATTGACGCAGTTTAGAATAGAGCCTATGCGTGTCTTTTGAGCTTATACCTCCTTGTTCTAAATTTTTGAGCGTAAATGTGCTAAACTCATTTGCACCTAGCTCCTCTTTTCCCCACTTATATAACCAACGCTCGTGATTGCCCTCAAGTAGGCACACATTTGGTAAATCCATAATGCCTAGTAAAAATCGCACGACTTGAGCATTTTGCACACCTCTATCAATATAATCGCCCAAGAAAATATAATATGCTTTTGGATTGAGAAATCGAGCGCATATTTGGGGAGCAAATTGCGACTGCTCCAAGATATGCAGCGCATCTTGAAGTGAGTATGGCGAAGAATGAGTATAGATAAGATAGTTTAAAAATGTCTCAAAGCAGCCGTGAATATCGCCTATATGGTGGATTTGAGTATAGGTATTGAGATTAATAGGATTAAAATGCAGCATACTTTGGCAAGTTTTATCTTGTAGCGGCGCAATTTCATCAGCTTTAAGAACAAGATAACGAGAGGGCAGGGTTAGAGAATCTTGCAGAGTTTTATACATAGATTCCAAAATATCTACGGGCACAGATTTATAACCTCTGTAAGCATTGCGCTGCAAAGCCACTTCTAGGGGAATATGGCTAAAATCTACGACTATTAGGCGATAGCGGTAAGCATTTGCGAGGGTTTCATAAGCGCGCAAGGCTTTTATACTCGTATGAGTTGCATCAATAATTGTAAAATCCCCTTGTTTAAGACGCATTTCAAGGAGAGTAAAAAGCAATTTCCACACTTGCTTATCATTTTGTTGGTTAATCCCTATCAATGCAAGAGAATCAAGCGTCTGCGATTTTGCAAACTCTGTGGATTCTAAATCAATGGCATTTTTGCTTTTGGGTAAAAGGACAGGCGAACTTGCCATAAGGCGCAGAGAATCAGCACTTAGGGTATATTCACTTAAACCCATATTTGCAATCCAAGTGCTTTTTCCACTTGCGGGGATTCCTCGCATAAGAACTAGAATGCGCATTTTGCTCCTTATACACAAACAATATTTAAGGTATTTGTCTTTGTATGCCTACTTTTTCTTGTAGCACTTTGATTTCCTTGCTCATTGCTGCTGTGGCACTGATTTGGTTAATCAGTATATAGATATTAATAAGGCTTAAAAGCAAAGTAATAAATACACAGAACAAAGCGATTTTTACAGCTCTTTTTGCAATTTTTTGTGATTCTTCTTCTGTTTTCATAAAATCCTCCTTGTGAATTTGTGAATAATGATAGCAAAAAACATTGCGAGCGAGAGTAATACAACTATACACGCTCCTACGCTGATATTATACCAATAAGCTACAAAAAACCCTAACCACATAAAGATTAGTGAAATAAGCCACGAGAGCCACATCATCGCCCGTAGTGAGTGAGTGAAAAGATTTGCGATGTAGGCAGGGATTGAAAGGATAGCAAGCACCAAAATTAGTCCTGCAACATTCATTGAAATCACAACCCCAATAGCAATACATACAAAAATAAGAGTTGTCCAAAGATTGATATTCATACCCTTAAGCGCACAAAATTCACTATCATAAAATAAGTTTAAAATCTTGTAGTAATAGAGTGAAACAAATATGATGATAAAAATATCAAAAATCGCCATAGCTATGATTTCATCAAAGCCCACAGCGAGTATCGAGCCAAAGAGATAGCTTGAAATATCATTACTATACCCGGGCGTTAAATCAATAAGAATCACACCTATTGCCATACCAAAAGCCCAACTTGCGCCTACATACGCATCAAGTCGTTGTCTTTGGTATAAAAATGCATAAGATAAAAATAATGCCATAATCACGCCAAAAAGCATTGCTCCAAGCATTGTGCTAAATCCACAAAAAAGTGCTAATCCCACACCACCAAATGCGCTATGTGCCACACCTCCAGCGACAAAGACATTTTTGTTTGCCACAATCATTGAGCCGATTATTCCACTGCAAATACTTACTAAAAAGGACACAAGAAGTGCCAACCACACGAAATTATACGAGAATAAATCAGCCATTTACACCTTCTTTGTTTCGTGCTTGAGTCGTTTTAGCAAAGAAATTAAGAATATCCACCTCGCAAATATGCTCATTCAAGTCAAAATCGAGCTTTGGAATCTGATGAATGAGTGTATATCTATTGATATACAGCACTTCTTTTGCATAGCCTAGTGTAATGGATAAATCGTGGCTTACAACGATGATACTTAGCTTATTGTTTAGCTCTAATAAAAGCTTATAAATTTCATCTTGCGCTTTGACATCGACATTTGCGGTTGGCTCATCAAGGATTAAGAGTTTAGGCTTATTCACAAGGGCGCGAGCGATAAAGACTTTTTGACGCTCACCACCAGAAAGTGCATAGATAGGTTTTTTGGCAAGATGAGTGATACTAAGTAATTCCATCAAATATGCTATTTCCTCAATTTGCTTAGAGCTAGGTCTGTTAAAAATATGATTGAGTAATCCCATTTGAATGACATCTTCCACGCATATAGGAAAGTCTATGTTTGTATTTGTAATTTGAGGCACATAGCCAATCTTTGCCACATTCATATCTTGTGCAAAAGTAATGCTGCCACTTTTTGGCTTTAAAAGCCCAAGTATAAGCTTGATGAAAGTCGTCTTTCCTCCACCATTTGGTCCAATAACCGCCCAAAAATTATTTTCTTTTACACAAAAGGAGACATTTTCTAACACATTATGCTTTGTGTAGGCAAAGGACACATCTTTGATTTCTACAAGTTTCATAGCTCGTCCTTGAAATATGCCTGCACGCAGGATTTACTTTGTGTAGATGAAAGAGAAAATGCCACCTGACAAGCAATTTCTTGCAGGGATAAAAGCCAATCTTGACGCAAC
This sequence comes from Helicobacter sp. MIT 03-1616, assembly GCF_000765685.2. Classification (NCBI taxonomy): domain Bacteria; kingdom Pseudomonadati; phylum Campylobacterota; class Epsilonproteobacteria; order Campylobacterales; family Helicobacteraceae; genus Helicobacter; species Helicobacter sp. MIT 03-1616. The sequence goes on from NZ_JROY02000003.1 coordinate 191,630, forward strand.
ACATCAAGCTCGATAATGTTTAAATCAAGCTCATTTGCAAAACTTTTTGCACGTGATTTTGCAAATTCGGGCTGAATAAAAATAGACGCAATTTTTTGTTTTTTTGCCTCTTGTATGAGTGCGCTTAAATCCCTACCTTTAAGCTCTTTGCCCTCATTTTCAAGGCTTAATTCTTTTATGTGAAATTCCTCGCTCCAATACTTAAGTGCTGGGTGATAAATAATAAAGCTTTTTTGTGCTGTATCGAGGCTAAAAATATGTGCAGTGCGCTTTTGTATGGAGTGGAGTTTAGATTCTAAAAGCTTAGCATTTTGCATAAAAAATGTCGTTTGTTCCTTGTTGATTTTGCTTAAAGTTTGTGCGATAATTTGAGTATGTAAAATCGAAGCTTTGAGAGAGAGCCAAATATGCGGATTATGTGTGTGTTTATGCGCTGTGTGTTGAGATTCTGTATTTTTAGAATCCACAAATGGATCCGCTAGATTATAATAAATAAGCGAGGGATTAGTATTTTTAAATCGCTTAAGCCAAGCAGATTCAAAAGGCATTCCAACACCAAAAAAAATATGAGAATCTTCAATATGTCTCATTTGTGCAATACTTGGCTCATATATTTCGGGCGATTTGCCCGCAGGCACAAGCACCTCTACTTTAACATATTCGCCCCCAATGCGTTCAATCATTTCTTTTTGTGGTAGCACACTCACAAGCACTTTAATAGGCGAGATTTCTTTAGCAAACATACTCATAATACACAAGCATAGAGTTATGATAATTTTCATTTATGCCCTTTGATTTGTGCTGCAAGCTGCGAAAGGTCAGACATAGCTTGGATTCTATCAATGAGTAAGGGAGATTTTGCAAAAAATCCATTATGCTCATCTCCTGCATACAAAGAAGTAATGACAACTCCACCAAGCATATTTTCATAGTGCTTACCCGTAGTTACACTCCACGCACTATGTGCGACAATGGCTTTGCCTTGATATTCTCCAATATAGAGCATAATATGTCCTTGTAGCCAAAGAATACTTTGAAAAGGTGTAGCATTGGCTATAATAAAGGCTTCTTTCTCCTTGCGATTAAGTTTGCTTAAATCAATTTGATTTTTACCATAATAGACTTGAGCCTTAGAATTTCGCGGGAGATGTAAGCCAAATTGGGCGAAAATATCGCGAATAAAGGCTGAACAATCACGACTTTCTAAGAATCCGCCCCAGCCATATTTTTGTCCCATCATTGCATTAATTGTTGAGGCGATAGCCTGAGAATCTAATTTCTGTGGGAAAGATTGGATTTTGTCATTTGCAATATAGATATGCTCTCTTTGAGCTTTGCCATTTGGCAAACGCACATAGATTGCAATGCCAACGCTTTGTTTAAGCTGTGCGCCATACACAGGAAAAATTTGTCCAATACGCGCTTGTGAGGTAAAGTGTTTATGAGAATCAAATAAAGGAATCTTATCAATAGTAGGGCTTACATAGTGTGCGTAGCCTTGTATTTCTTTTACCTGCTCTTGAGTGAGTGTAGCAAGATGTTGAGATTCTATCCAGCCATAAACAAAACTAGATTGAATATGCACCCAAGATTTATCTTTGCTCATATGTGTGATAAGCACAGGTGTGCCTGCGAAAATAAGGGAATTTTGCCATCTATCAAATGGATAGCCATTTGGCTTATTAAATAGGGGTTTGTTTGTAGGCACTGCACGCACTGAAGTTGTAGTGGTAATAATGGCATTTTGATTTTGGTTTGGATAAGAGTTAAGATTCATAGAATCTATAAGTTCTTTTGCTTCTTGCGAGCTTATTTCTTGGAGATTTTCACCATAGTTTTTTATTTTGCCTTTGCCTGTGGCGATATTTTGGAGTGAGGGGAGAATCCAAAACACTTCATTTTTCTTTGGATTTGGCTTTTGCTGCCAAGGGGAAAAATATTTTTGCAAATAATCTTTTTTAAAGGACAAAAGAGTCTTATCATCGTGTTTAGATTTTATCTCTTTATTTGTGGGAAGATAAAAAAGTGCGTCTTGAGGAAAGCTTTGTAAATCTTTGACTTGAGCACTTGGGATAATTTTGTCTGCACAAGCATTCAAACCCAAAGCAAAAAAAATAGCAAATATGATTTGGCAGAATTTCATTTACAGCTTCCTCTGCTGAAAAATATGAATAAGATTTAAGATAGCGCTCTCATCATAGCCAATAATGAGATTTTCATCACTTGTAATAATGGGGCGTTTAAGCAGCATTGGCGTGGCAAAAAGCGTATCAACTTGTATTTGAAGTGTAGAATCTAAGATTGTGTCAGTAATTTTTCCATCTTTTTTGAGATTTTTATAAGTTGTGCCTTTGGTATTAAGCACGATTTTTATGCTTTTTTGCTTAATCCATAGGGCGAGTTGTTCTTTGGTGGGTGTGTGGGTTTTTAAATCTATAAAAGTAAAGGGAATTGAATGTTTTTCAAGGAGTGTTATTGCTTTTTTGACACTTCCGCAAGTTTTGATGCCATAGAGTGAGATTGCCATAATTTATCCTTTCTATTCTTTTGTAGAGGGAGTATTATGAGGAGATTCTATCATAGGATAATGTATAGAGAGTAGATTATACACGCAAAGATATATCATTTGATATATACGCTCAAAACCCTCCATATCCTTATAAGTATAAGGGTCAGGAATATCCGCTCCTTTTAATCCAAATTCGCCAAGCTTTTTGACTTTTGCCTTATCAAAACCAAGTGCAAGCAAATCAGCATAATTGCTCTTATCAAGGGCGATAATCAAATCAAATTTTTCATCAGCATACGCACTTACGCGTCTCCCGCGTAAATCATCAATGCTAAATCCGTGTTCTTTAGCTATATAACGTGAGCCAGCACAGGGTTGCTCATCAATATGCCACCCGCTTGTCCCTGCAGAATCTATTTCTATATTAAGGTTATGTTGCTGTGCTATGTGTCGCGCTATACCTTGAGCTAAGGGTGAACGGCAAATATTGCCCAAACACACAAAAAGTATGCTCTGAATTGTAGAATCTTTCATAATACTGCCTTTGCATTGATAAAAAGATGAGTAGGTTTTGTAGCGTGGAGAATAAAATGTAGGGGCGATTGATTGGGGTGAGATTGATGAGTTTGAAATAAAGGTTGGCTAAATTCAAAAATGGCAAAATCTACATTTTTACCCTCGCTTAATGTGCCATTATTTAGCCCCAAAGTCTTTGCTCCATAGAGTGTGGCACTTAAAATCAATGATTTTGCAAGGGCAAGTATATCCTCTTGCGGATATGCATAAAGACTTGTGCGTAATTCATCAAGGAGATTGACATTATTATTCGAGCTTTTGCCATCTGTGCCAAGTGCAAGAGGGATTTTTTTATTTCGTAGAAGGGAGCGTGTGAAGAAAGCATTGTTTAAAAGGCGATTACTACGAGGGCAGGTAATGATAGAAGCTTGCAGAGATTCTATCATTTTTGCCTCTTCTTCCTTTATATAGAGGCAGTGTGTAAGTGAGAGTGGAGTGTCTCTAAGGGGGGAGAGCATATCTAAAAAACTTTGGGGTGAGTAAAAGCTTTGAGGATTCTCAATTTTAAAGAATCTTTGAAAAAATGTTTTAAAATATCCGCTATTTTGGGTAAGCCATTCTCGCTCGTGTGCGGATTCTAAAAAATGTGCTGAAAGGGGCAGTTTATCTTTGGTGGCTATGTCTATGAGTTTTTGTGCCATTATCGGGTGAAGTGAATAGGGTGAATGCAAGGCTATTGCTGGTATGAAAGTAGGGCTATGGAGAGATTTTGCACGTTCAAGACGCTCTAATATGTGAGCATAGAGAAAATCAATAGCACTTGGATTACTTCCTATGGCTTCATTAAAATACACTACACGTAAGGGACTTGAAGCAAGTGCGTTCATATCATTGCCATAGCTGCTTATCGCCCCTACACTTCCTACACCTGCATTTATTTGCTCATTTATGCCTTGTGTAAGCATAGATTCAAAATACGCATCTTCAATATTTAAGACTTCATCGCGCGAATCCATTAAGCTGTCAAGCCAAGTGCCAAAATCTCCATAACAAAATTGTGCTAAATGCGCACCAAATTCAAAATGTATATGAGCATTAATGAGTGCAGGAAGAAGAATGCCTTGAGAAAAAAAATGTGTTTTTGCATTAGGAAATTGTGAGCATAATGTATCGTATTCGCCTACAGCTAATATTTTATCCACATTTTCTTCAAAAGCAATCGCGCCATTATGCATAATAGAAAAATGTTTATCACATATAAATGCTTCTCTTGCCCCCCAAATATGCAACATTAGTTAGCCTTAGGAGCTTGTGCAATATTTATATCAAGTTTATTGTAAGGAATCTCAATGCCATTTTTATCAAGGTTTGTTTTGATAGATTCTAAAACTTTGCTTTGTGTATTTAGCACGCCATATTCAAGTTTCACCCAGAAACGAAGTGTAAAATTTAAAGAGCTTGCGCCAAGCTCAGTTAAGCCAATGAAATATTGCTGCTGCAAATCAACTTCAGGGGTGGATTGGAGCACTTCAATAATGATATTTTTTACAGATTCTATATCGCTTTCATACCCTACGCCAATGATAAGCTCAATGCGGCGTTGGTCGTTATAGGTAGTATTAATAATATTTGCAGTTGCCATATTGCTATTAGGAATAATGGCAAATTTTCCATCACTTAAGCGGAGATTGGTTGTAAAAAGATTGATAGCTTCAACATTACCAATCAAGCCACTCACTTCAATTAAATCTCCTTTTTTAAATGGGCGCAGAATAATAAGCACAATGCCGCTTGCAACTGATGAGAGAGAATCTTTAAGTCCCAGCGCAATCGCTACCCCTGCAGTGCCTAGCACAGCGATGATAGAGTTTGTTTGCACACCGATAGTGCCAAGTGCTGCGATAATCATCACAACAAGCAAAAGGACAAAAATCACTTGCCCAATGAATCGCGCAAGTATTTCATCTTGTTTTGCAATAGCTTTACGGATTTTGTTTGCTACAAAACGCGAGAGATAATAACCAATAATGAGGATAAGCGCAGCTTTTAAAAATCCAATGCTAAGCTGTTGTATTTGAGGAATAAAGTCTATGAAATAATGTTTGAGTTCTTGCATTATAGCTCCTTTGTATGAGGTGAGTAGAGTGTTTCGTTGCTTAAAAATGCTTCAATTTTACCATAAAGATTATGTTGATGATAAGGTGAAAACATATCATTTACTTTGTAGTGCGTATGGGGATTAAATACAAATAATTGAGCAATTTTGCCCTCTTGTAAAGCACCTTTATTTAGGTTTAGAATCTGCGCAGGCGTGTAACTTGTAAGTTGTGAAATAAGCGGAAGCGGAATATTATAAGCCTTGTGCAAATATGTATAGAGCAAAGAAAAATATATCTCAAGCGCATCTACGCCAAAACTTGCTAATTCAAAAACTTGGTCTTTTTTAGAGTTAAAATCCGCACATTGAAGACTTGTGAGCGTATTAATATGTCCATTTTGTAGCATTTCAATAAGTTTGTCTTGAGCATTTTTATCTACAAGTGGTGGGTTGAGCTTGGCTGCAGTATTGTAGTTTTCGCATAAAATTTCATTAAGGATTAAATGGTGTATTGAAGTTTGTGTGAAAAAATCAGCCTGTATGGGCGATAGATTCTCTTTAAAAGTTCGCAGTATGTCAAAGCTACGCGGATATACAAGTGTATCAAAAATAATTTTTATTGGCATATTTCTAAACATTTCAGCAATTTTAGCAACCTCTTTAGTTTGGCTGTATGCAGGTATAGAAGGAAGTCCAAGCGAAGCACTCAAAATTCCTTCATTCATTACGCCATCAGCCACAGACGAATCTTGACAAAAGCATATCAGTGGAATATCAAGCATTTGAGCGTATTGTGCAGTTTTCATCAAAATATGAGCATCTGTATCACTTCGTGCAAAGATTGCACATCCACCGCTATTATGCAAAGTGCTAATATCGCTTAATCTCCCCTCATTATTGAGTGGATTAATTGAGGGGAGTAGGTGAATAGGAGATTGTGTATTAAGGCTTTTAATAAGCTCAATAGAGCCATTTTCACTACAAGATGGAGTTGTGTGTGGGTAGAGCAAAATGCTTCCCACCCCTCCTTTAAGAGCTTTTTTTGCAAGCGAGAGGAGATTCTTGCGTGAGAGAGAAAGGCTTTTTGGCGCAACATTAAGGTCAATCATTGCAGGAAAGAGAAGCTTACCTTCTGCATCAAGTATTTTTTCATTAGGAAGTGGAGTAAGCGAACCAATCGCTGTGATGATTCCGTTTTCTGTGCGTAAATCACCCTCTCTTACGCCTTGATAATCACAAAGTGTTGCATTTTTGAAAAGCATTGTTTCCTCCTTAGAAACTCTATGGTATTAAAAAGTTGGTTTTTTGCATTATGATGAGTAGCCCGATGAAAACGAGCAACAAGCCTGAAATCACCTCCACGATGCGTAAAAATGGAGTGAGTTTTTTAAGAATCCTAAGTGCGCTTTGCACGAAGATTGCCACGAGTAAAAAGGCTAATCCTAATCCAGAACAATAACACAGCATAAGCCAAAGTGCGTGAGTTGGATTCAAAAGTGAGAGAGTAAGAATTGAGGTAAGAATAGGACCTACGCAAGGACTCCAGCCGATACTAAAGCCTATGCCAAGCACAAATGGCGCAAAAAAGCCAAAACGCGTATGATTGAGCTGAATATTTGCACTTTTATATAAGAGAGCAAATCGAAAGGGGAATAAAAAGTGGATTCCAAAAAGAATAATAATACCTCCAGCAATATAGCGCACAAATGGGTGAGAGAAAAACGTGCTAAGTGTGCTTGAGGTAAAAAGTGCGAGTGCAATAAAAACAAGTGAGAATCCAGCGATAAAAAGCAATGCAGTGTAAATAATGCGCCATTTATGAAATTTGCCTCTATCCTCTAAATACTTGATTTCCACGCCAGAGATATATGAGATGTATGGGGGGAGGAGGGGCAGAATGCAAGGGCTTAAAAATGTAAGAATACCAGCGATAAAGCTCGCCCCAAAAGGCATAGATTCATAAAATGATATGAGCGCGTCATCAAAAATCACTGCTATCCTTTGCTTGAGTAGAGAGGCATTATATCTAAGCCACGATAATATTTTCACAAAATACACAAAAAAGCATAATTTTGTTATATAATTTGAACCTTTTATTTTTATCGCAATATGTGAAATACGGGAAAAGGATAGCATTGTTATGGATAAGATGAATAAAAATAACGCACAAGATTCTAAAAATTTGCAAGATTTAAACGTGCAAGAGACGGAGCAAAAAGACGAAAAGAGTTTTGAATCTTTCAAGCTAAAAGACTTTGTGTTAAAGGGCATCAAAGAGGCAGGATTCACTACGCCTAGTCCGGTGCAAGAGCAAAGCATACCAATTGTTTTGCGGGGTAAGGATTTAGTAGCACAGGCACAAACAGGCACGGGTAAGACGGCGGCGTTTGCTATTCCTATTTTGAATGCGCTAAGTCATAGTAAAGATGTTGAAGCACTTATTATCACGCCCACGAGGGAGCTTGCTATGCAAATTAGTGAGGAGATTCTAAAGCTTGGGCGATTTGGGCGGATTAAAACCATTTGTATGTATGGCGGACAAAGTATCAAGCGACAATGTGAGTTACTCGAAAAAAAACCCAAAGTGATGATAGCTACACCCGGAAGACTGCTAGACCATCTCAAAAATGGCAGAATCCCCAACTTTATGCCTAAGATTGTCGTGCTTGATGAAAGTGATGAAATGCTTGATATGGGTTTCTTGGAGGATATTGAGGAGATTTTGACATTCTTACCAAATACGCGCCAGACTTTGCTTTTTTCAGCAACTATGCCAGAGCCGATTAAGGCACTCGCTATGCGGATTTTAGATGAACCGGCTTTTGTGAAAATTACACCAACAGATATTACAAATAAGGATATTGAGCAACAATACTATATTATTAATGAGTATGAGCGCGATGATGCGATTGTGCGCTTAATGGACACACAAAATCCTACAAAGAGTATTATTTTCACGCGTATGAAAAAGGAGGCAGATGCGCTCTCGCAAAGACTTACAAGTCGTGGGTTCAAAGTCGCTACATTACACGGAGATATGGAGCAGTGGGAGAGACGCGAGAGTATGAAAGCTTTTAAAGAAAAGCGCATTGAAATTCTTGTCGCTACCGATGTAGCTTCGCGTGGGTTGGATATTAGCGATGTAAGCCACGTGTTTAACTACCATATTCCCTTAAATCCCGAAAGCTATGTGCATCGTATCGGGCGAACCGGGCGCGCAGGAAAGAAAGGCGTGGCTATCACCCTTGCTACACCGCTTGAATACAAGGATTTGAGTAAGATCAAACAAATCACAAAAGCAGAGCTGACATTGTGTGAAATTGAGCAAGAATATAGTGATGATGCGTTTTCACAAGAGCTTTCACAGATAAAAATTAGCGATAAATCATTGATGATTTATGAAAAGCTCAAGGATAAAATAGACACGACACAGCTTTGTTTGAAGCTTATTTCTCTGCATTTGGAGAAAAATACCAATGCAAAAATAGGATTTAGTAAAGAGCAGGTTGCAGGGTTGCAGCTGCAAAATGAATCACATTCACATAAAAAATCAAAACCCAATAATAAAAGAGCGCAAAATGCAAAAGGACAAAGGCAAAAAACACACAATAACAAGGACAATAAGGGCGGTAAAGGTGGAGGCAAAAAGCAACGATACGATGATATTGATAGAAGCCAACCCTATACAAGCAGTATTTGGGGATAAAGTGCGAGTATTTAAGAGACTTACGCCACTTATGATGGGTTTTTGCCTTTATGCACAAGGACTTGACTTCTCCACCGCGCCAATTTTGAGTGATAATAGCACCTTTGGGGCAGTGAGTATTGGTGGGGTACAAACCACGATTACACACCAAAGCGGGGAAATGCAGAATTTTAAAGACTATAAGGATACACGCAATGCGGTTATTTTTGGGCTAAAGCGTGGTTTTATGTTTTTAGATTCAAAAACGCTTTTGCTGAATGCGTGGATTGACGGACGAGCCGGGCAGGAAAAGAAAAATGGACTTTATGCGTTTTCTTTGGGGGCACAAGTGGGGTATAGATTTTTTAATGGGCGTATGATAGGACTGATTGGCGGTGGCTTTGAGATGAGTAATCTCGCTACCCCCGAGCCCAAGGAGCAGTATAATATCTATGGTGGCGTAGCTCGAGCAGAGCTATTTTTTGACATAGCAAAAGGCTATGGGCTAAGTGTAGGCTATACGCAGGGCTTTAATTATCGCAGCAAAAAGCTTATTAACGAGCGTTTTGATACTTCAAGCATTATGATAAGTATAAGCTATTATGATTTTAGTATATAGTTATTCTTAAGACACTTTTAAAGCAATGCTTTGCGATTAATTTTATCGTGGCAAGGATATACCTTGCCACTGAAATAACTCTAAAATTAAGATTCTAAAAACAAATTTTACACAGCAGATTCTGGAATCCGCTGTGTAAAACCTTACTTTAGCTTTCTTAAAACTTTTAAAATCCATTCTGCAACATTTGTAATTTGTTTTTTTGTAAATTGGCAATTTTTGAAAAGCTTATTTCCAAAAGCTATCTTTTTCTTAAGGAAATCCAATGCCTATAAACATTGCCAAAAGAGCGATAAAGTTTGCTTACAAGCATAGTCCAATGTTTCTCAAAACAACAACGCGCAAACTTACCAATGTTGATGGATTCTATACGCAAAAATTCCAAAATCACATCAATTCTATCATCAATCTTAGCACACCAATCACAGACAAGGCTTTGCAAAAGCAGATTCTCAAACATTACTTACAGATTGTAGAAATTGAAATTGCAAGTTTTTGTAATCGCACTTGCTGGTTTTGTCCAAATTCGCACATTGATAGGAAAAGCGCAAGCATTCAACTGCCCGAACAAACATTTCTTAAAATCATTGAGAATCTTGCTGAAATTGATTATGATAAATCCCTTAATTTTCATAGATTTAACGAGCCATTAGCCAATCGTGAGCTGATACTTAAGCGCGTAACACAAGCACGAAAACTTTTGCCAAAGGCGAAATTTACGATTTTCACAAATGGTGACTATGCGCAAAGAGAGTATTTTGAAGCATTACAAGATGCGGGAGTAAATAATATATTGATGTCATATTATTATGGCAAAAATCAAAGCTTTGATAAGCAAAAAGTGATTATCCCAGCAATGAAAAAAATGTCTCATAAACTTGGGTTACCTTATGAAGTCATAAATGACACTATGCAAGAATATCGTGTGCGTTTTTGTTTATCAAATCTCAACATTGAATATCGCACTTGGAATCCACAAATAATAGGAAAATCACGGGGAGGGAGTGTGGAGCTATTGAAGCAAAAAAGGATTATAGATTCTGGCTGTTTTCATACGGCAATGAGATTTTATGTGGATTATAATGGTTTGGTAATGCCTTGTTGTAATACACGAAGTGATGAGCCACTTCATAAAGATTTTATACTTGGAGATTGCAATACGCAGGATTTATTTGAAATATTTTTTGCTCAAAAATCTAGCATTTTACGCAGAGAATTATTCTCTAATGATTATTGCGCACATTCTTTTTATGCAGATTCTATTTCCAAAATCTGCTCTGACTGCACTGATAGGGAAAGGGAATCATTTTTTAATCTCTAAAACTTTTTCCGCTTTAAATCTCTACTTTGATAAGAAAATAGAGCGAGATAATTTTGGGCTTATATTTCCACACGGGTTTTGCATTTAAGGCACTCACGCACTTGTTTTTTGCGGTATTCACGCTCACACATCGCCCCACCACAAGCCTCGCATTTTTGCGCGATAGGTTGAAATTTTGATATAAAGGTGCATTTAGGATAATTCTTACAGCCAAAAAACGCTCCTCTGCGGCTAAATCGCTGCACGATTTCCCCTCCGCATTCCGGACAAGCCACGCCCTCTACGCTTTTTGGAGCAGCTTTATTTTGCAGCGACTTTGTGTTTTTGCATTTTGGATAGCCACTACACGCGATAAATTCGCCATTTCTGCCGTGCTTTTTCACCATTGGTTTGCCACATTTTTCGCACACGCCAAAATCTTCAGGGCTTGAATCCGCGTCATTTTCCGCTGATTCTTGAGGTTTAATGTATTTGCATTTTGGATAGCCACTACACGCGACAAACATACCATATCGGCTTTGCCTTTGCACAAGCTCCTTGCCACATTGCGGACACATTTCGCCTGTGGGGAGTGCGACTTTTTGGGAGGCAATATCTTTTTTGCCAGATTCTATTTTTTTCATAAATGGCTCATAAAAATCCCAAAGCATAACCTCCCAATCAATCTTTTTTTGGGCTATATCATCAAGCTTATCTTCAAGTCCCGCGCTAAAATGTGAATCTACAATCTCATTAAAATGCGCCTCAAGCATACTTGTTACCTTAAAGGCACTCTCTTGTGGCACGAGCTGCTTTTTCTCTACATTGACATATTCTCGCGCTACGAGCAGGGCGATTGTAGGTGCATAGGTGCTAGGACGCCCAATGCCTAAAGATTCCATACTTTTAATAATACTCGCCTCGCTGTATCGTGCTGGGGCTTCGGTGGATTTCTTTGTTGAAGTGAGTTTTTTTAACACAACATCTTCGCCCTCCGTGCAAGGCGGCAAAAGCTTATCTTTATCATCGCTACCTAGAATCTTATAAAACCCATCGAAGACAAGTCGCCGCCCACTTGCTTTAAACTCTATTTTCTTTTTACCTTTTGCCGCAAAGATAATGCTTTGAGTTTCAAACTCCGCATCTTGGCTTTGAGAGGCAAGGAAGCGATTGTAAATAAGCGTATAAAGCTTAATCTCATCGGGCTTCAAGAAGCCTTTGGCAAGTTCTGGTGTGAAGTCAAGATTGGTCGGGCGTATGGCTTCGTGCGCCTCTTGTGCAGATTTTGACTTAGTCGTGTAGTTTTTAGGTTTAGGAGGCAGATATGCTTTACCATATTTTTGGGTAATGAGCTTTCGCGCAGCCTCTTGAGCCTCTTTAGCAATATTAAGGCTATCTGTCCGCATATATGTGATAATCCCCATAGTCCCAAAGCTTGTATTCACGCCCTCATAGAGCCTTTGAGCGATACTCATCGTGCGGCTTGGCGAGTAGCCGAGCAAACTTGAAGCACTTTGCTGCAGTGTGGAAGTCATAAATGGCGGGGGCGTGGGGGATTTTTTGGCTTTTTTGCTAATTTCTTGGATATAGAATTGCTCACTTTGAATCTGTGTAAGCATTTCTTCTACTTTCTTAGAATCTTGCAAAGAGAGCTTTTCTAGCTTTTTCTCATAAGTGATAAGTTCGGATTCTATACCATTGCACTCCGCGCTTACCACATAATAAATCGTAGGCTTAAAGGCTTGAATCTCACGCTCTCTATCAACAAGAATCTTCAATGCCGCGCTCTGCACGCGCCCAGCTGATAGTCCCCGCTGAATCTTAGACGCCATAAGTTGTGAGAGCTTAAAGCCTACGATTCTATCAAGCAATCGCCGCGCTTGTTGCGCATTGACTTTATCCATATCAATGACGCGAGGATTCTCTAAAGAATGGGTAATGGCATTTTTTGTAATCTCGTGAAATACGATTCGTGGAAACTCATCATAAGGGCGATTGAGGGCTTGAGTGATGTGATAGCCTATCGCCTCTCCCTCTCTATCCTCATCGGTTGCGATATATGTAGTCTTTGCCTTTTTACTTGCATTCTGAATCTTCTCTACAATCTCTTTATGGTCTTTGTCTATATTGTATTGAGGCTGGAAGTGCTGCTCTTCAACTACTATGCCAAAGCTATGCTTTGGTAAGTCGCGTATATGCCCCTTAGAGGCTATCACTTCATATTTGTTTCCTAAAAAATTTTTGATTGTTTTTGCTTTTGCTGGTGATTCTACGATGATTAAATCTTTCATATTTACCCTTTTTAACCGCTTCTCTTTGTTTTTAAAAGTTTAGCACAGATTCTAAATATATCATTCATATTTTGCGCCATTTTTGCGGGTATTTAAATAAGTAAGTGCGTGTATAAAAAATGGAATATCTTTTGCTTTATCGGCACAAACGAAATAAAGTTTAGCAAAGGATGCAAAATGAGTTTTAGGATAAACACAAACATCTCCGCCCTTACTGCCCACACCATTGGTGTGCAAAACAATAGAAGCCTCCATAATTCGCTTGAAAAGTTAAGCTCGGGCTTACGACTGAATAAAGCTGCCGATGATGCCTCTGGTATGGCAATTGCTGATAGTTTGAGAAGCCAAAGCGAAGGTTTGGGACAGGCTGTGAGAAATGCCAATGACGCTATTGGTATTATACAAGTTGCCGATAAAGCAATGGACGAGCAGCTTAAAATCTTAGATACGATTAAGACAAAGGCAATTCAAGCAGCGCAAGACGGGCAAAGCACCGAGACAAGAAAGGCTTTGCAGAGTGATATTATCCGCCTTTTAGAAGAACTTGATAATATTGCTAATACCACAAGCTACAACGGACAACAAATGCTTTCTGGTGCATTTTCTAATAAAGAATTTCAAATCGGTGCGTATTCAAATACCACGGTGAAAGCTTCTATTGGTCCTACAAGCTCGGATAAAATCGGGCACGTGCGTATGGAAAGCGGCTCATTTGCTGGTGAGGGTATGCTTGCTTCTGGCGCGGCTTCAAACCTTACAGAGGTGATGTTGAAGTTTCGTCAAGTCGATGGAAAGCACGATTATGACACTGAAACCGTTAAAATTTCTACATCTGCGGGAACAGGTATTGGTGTCCTAACCGAAGTAATTAATAAATACTCCGATACACTTGGGGTGCGTGCGGCGTGGCAAGTTATGGCGACAGGCGATGTGCCGGTGCTTTCTGGAACGGTGAGGGGCTTGGTGATAAATGGCGTAACTATTGGGAATGTCAATGATGTGCGCAAAAACGATTCCGATGGACGCTTGCTTAATGCGATTAATACCATTAAAGAACGCACAGGGGTTGAAGCCTACACTGATATTACAGGGCGTATGAATGTAAGAAGTTTAGATGGACGCGCTATTTCTATCCAAACAGAGGGTGATAGTGGCAAAGTGTTTGGTGGCGGAAACTTTGCGGGGATTTCAGGGACTGAACACGCTATTATTGGGCGTTTAACGCTTATTCGCACAGACGCAAGAGATATTATTGTGAGTGGTGTGAATTTTAGCCACATTGGTTTCCACTCTTCACAAGGTATTGCTGAATATACTGCAAATCTCCGCTATGTTCGTGGCGAAATGGATGCTAATATAGCCTCTGCTTGTGGAGCTAACCCAAATGTCGCTCAAGCCAATCTTCACTTTGATGGTATTGGTGCTGGGGTTACAAGCCTTAGAGGTGCTATGGTGGTTATGGATATGGCAGAATCTGCACGGATTCAGCTTGACAAACTTCGTGCAGACCTTGGTTCGGCACAAATGCAGCTTGTCGCTACAATCAACAATGTCTCCGTTACACAAGTTAATGTCAAAGCTGCTGAATCTCAAATCCGCGATGTGGATTTCGCCGCAGAATCAGCGACATTCTCTAAGCATAATGTTTTGGCACAAAGCGGTAGCTTTGCAATGGCACAAGCAAATGCCGTGCAACAAAATGTGCTTAGACTACTTCAATAAGCAAAGTGCTTAAGTCTAGTTGCATAAAGTTTGTAGAGTATGCAAGATTTTTTCTCTCTCAATCTCTCTGCATTGGCGGTGCGTTCGCCCGCTCTTGCATTAAAGCTTAATAAATTTAAGCCAAATATGCACTATGAAGTCTTTGTCGGTAATGATCCTTTGAATATCAACATTATCGATAAACGCAGTAATACCCCGCTTTTTACACAGAATCCGCTTGATGAGATAAATGATAAAATTCGTGCTTTTAGTGGCTATTCTCACTACCCCTATTTGTATTTTTTTGGGCTAGGCAATGGTGTGTTTTATAAGATTCTCTTGCAGAATGAGCTTTTAAAACGTGTCGTGGTGCTCGAGCCAGAGCTTGAAATACTCTTTATCGCCCTGCATTTTATGGACTTTAGTAAGGAGATTTTAGAGAAACGTATTGTGTTTTTGATGGTTGGAGAATGCGATTTTGCGCATATTGATGCGCTCTTTGCTACAAATCGTGATGCTAAAATCTATTCAAAGCTCTATGATTTACATCTTTTTAATGCCTACTATAATGCATATAGTGAGCTTTATATCAGCATAAATACACTTTTTATCCGCGCGATAGAACACAGCGTTGTGAGCGTGGGTAATGATAGCAAGGATTCTATTATTGGTATATCTCATCACGTGCAGAATCTCCCAGATGTAGTAAAATCCCCAACTTTGCTTGAGCTACTCTCACATCTTAAGGGTAGGGATACCGCTATCATTGTAGCCACCGGTCCTAGCCTGAGTAAGCAGATTCCACTCCTTAAGCAGATTCAAGACTATGCAACGATTTTTTGCATTGATGCCTCCTTTCCAATCCTCGCAAAAGAGGGCATTAAACCCGATCTTGTGTTTTCGCTTGAACGCGTGGATTTGACGGCGAAATTCTATGAGGATACGCCAAAGGAGGCGCATAAAGATGTAATTTTTGCGATTACCTCTATCGTGCATAAACGTTTAAAAGATGCGCTTAAAGGCGATGTAGTGCAGTATTCCCTGCGCCCATTTGGCTATACAAATTATTTTAAAATCCCAGAATATGGCTACATAGGTATTGGTATGAGTGCGGCAAATATGGCGTATGAACTTATCGTGCATTCAAGATTCAAACGTTGCATTATCATCGGGCAGGATTTAGCTTTTGGCGAGGACGGCACTTCTCACGCAAAAAATGCAGTATATGGTGCGAATGAGATTAGCCCAGAAAAAATGGAGGAAAAAGGACAAAAAATCTTGGTAGAGAAATATGGCGGGGGTGGAATGGTAGAATCTACTAAGGTATGGAAGTTATTTTTAAGTTTTTATGAGCGTGATATTGCCAATACGCCTTATCCTATCGAGGTTATTAATTCCACAGAGGGTGGAGCGCGGATACACGGCACAAAGGAGATTCCGTTCAAAGAAGCGATTAAGCTTATCGATACAACGCACAAAAAAAAGCCTATTCAGCTTAAATATCCTACTGCTCAAGAATCTCAAGCGAATTTAGAAAAGGTGCGGCAAAAGGCACAAGAGTGGATTGATTTGGGATTGAAAGATAAGGCATTTGTCGAGGAAGTCTTTTTAGAAGTCGCTGCACTCACGGAGAGGCTAGAGCTACTCAACACGGAAGGTAGGTTAGAGGAGCTTAAAGAAGAAGAGCTACAAGAATGTATTGATAGAATCCAAAAAGTGAAAGATTTGTTTAGTGAGACGAGATTTAGAGAATGTTTTATGGACGCGATACAATCATATATATTTCATCAAGAAATGGATATAGCGCGTTTGCTTGTGAAGCCGACAAACACCCACGAGGCGAAACTTATCAAGCAAACAGAGCTAATCTATGCGCATAAATACTGGCTATTTTCATTAGCGGGTGGTATGGATGTGGTGATTGAAGTTGTAAAAAAAGCATTAGAAACGTGGGAAGAATAGGGTGCGAAAGGGGTTTAGATTTAATAAGGCGTTGAAACTCCTATAAAATGCTTTATGTTGAATGGATTTTAAAAGATAATCCTTTGAAAATTTCTCATTGCGTTTAAATTCTAAAGCACAATGTTTATCTTAGAAACTTATATCTTTACTCGTGTCGCAGGGCATCAATGGGATTAAGTCTTGAGGCGCGTTTAGCGGGGATATACCCAAACAAAACCCCAATAAATGCCGAAAACACAAAAGCGATAATTGCGGTTGGCACATCAAAAATAAATGGAATCTCCATAGAATGACTTAAGCCAAGTGAGGCAAAAAAAGCCCATATAATACCAATAATCCCACCGAGCGAACTAAGGGTGATGGATTCAATCAAAAATTGTAGCAGCACTTCGCTTTGGAGAGCACCAATCGCCATACGCGTGCCAATCTCCCTCGTGCGCTCGGTTACTGAAACAAGCATAATATTCATAATACCAATGCCCCCCACAATCAAGCTTACCCCGGCAATCATACCTAAAAATGCAGTGAGTCTTTTGGTAGATGAAGTGAGAATCTCGCTAATTTGCTTTGTATCCATAACCTCAAATGAGTCTCGCTCACCGTCGCGGACATTGCGCACCTCACGCAAAGAATTTGTGAGCGCGGGTAGTATCTCGCTAGAATCTACACTGTCTTTTGTGCGTAGCATAAGGCGATTGATATAAAATAATGTATTATTCCCCGATACAGAACGCAAAAAGGTTTTAAGCGGTAATAAAATCATATCATCTTGGTCGTTTCCCATACCGCCTTGCCCTTTAGATTCTAAAACACCTATACATTCACATACAATGCTATTTATGCGGATTCTCTTGCCGAGGGGATTCTCTTGTATAAAAAGATTTTTACGCACAGATTCACCAATGAGACAGACATTGCTCCCCACGCGGTACTCATTGTCTTCAAAGATTCTCCCCTCACTACTTTCCCATTGTGTTACCTCAAAAAACGCCGCATTTATGCCCTGCACTTGCGTGGAGGTATTTTGTGCTTGATATTGTAGCGTTACAGAACTTTGCGCAATAGGGGCTAATGCCTGTATATATTCTTGCGTGAGCGAGTAGAGATTTTGTGCCTCTTGTAGGCTAAAATTACGGCGGAGATTTGTACCACTTGGATTCATTGCGCGTGCGGGAAAGACAAGCAGGAGATTGCTACCGAGTGAGGAGATTCTATCTCCTATCATCTTTGTTGTGCCATTTCCTAGGCTAATCATCACAATGACCGCACCCACGCCGATAATGATACCAAGCATTGTTAAAAACGCACGCAAAAAATTGCGTCTAATCTGCCTTAGTGCGAGTATGAAAGCATTGAGTATCATTGTATTTCTCCTGCTGTGCTTAGAGTATTTTTAGAATCTTCGCCCTCTTTGTCATATGTGCTGTTATTATTTTGATTATTTTCACTTTGGCTTATATGTGCTATGGGGCTCTCATCATTAATTAATCGTCCGTCCAAGCAGTGCAATTCTCTGTTTGCGTATTGCGCCATATCTGGTTCGTGTGTTACCATTAGAATTGTAATACCAAGATTTTGATTTAAATCCTGTAAAATCTCCATAATTTCCACGCTTCGCTTTGTGTCAAGATTTCCCGTTGGCTCATCAGCAAGAAGAAAAAGTGGCTCTGAAGCAATTGCTCGTGCAATTGCTACGCGTTGCTGCTGTCCTCCGCTTAGCTTTGCGCTCGTGTGTGTAGCCCATTGTTTTAACCCCACTTTCTCAAGTGCGTTGAGTGCTATCGCTTCACGTTCTGCCTTTTTGATGCCTCGATACATTAGTGGTAGCTCGACATTTTCAAGTGCGGTGGTTCTTGCAAGGAGGTTGAATCCTTGAAAAATAAAGCCAATGTAGTTTCGACGCAAGAGGGCGCGTTGATTTTGAGTAAGTTTAAACACATCAATATCACAAAACAAATATTCTCCGCTCGTGCCCACATCAAGTGTGCCGAGTATATTTGCAAGACTTGATTTACCCGAGCCACTCGGTCCCATTAGTGCGACAAACTCACCCTTATTAATACGCAAATCTATGCCTTTTAGTGCCTCAAATGCACCCTCGCCCTTACCATAAGTCTTATGCACATTTTTTAAAATGATAAAATCTTCCATTAATACGCCTATTTTGTTTTGATGCCTGTAATAATTTGCGTATTTTCATCAATCCCGTTTAGAATCTGCGCGTATGTGCCATCTGTGATACCCACTCTTACATTCACAGATTCAGGATTGCCATTTTTTAGAATCCACAATGTGCTACTTTTGCCTTGAGATTTTTGCTTAGGATCTACTTGTGGCTTTTGTGGGCGTGGGCGCGTGGGCGCGGCTGCAAACATAGGATTTGAACTACTTGTATTTTTTTTCATTCCAGCCCTTTGCAGTGATTTATTTAAATCAAAATACAAAGCAGAACTTGGCACGAGGAGCGCATTTTGCGCCTGTGCGATGATAATATCAGCAGTCGCACTCATATCTGGGCGCAAAAGCAAGGATTTATTATCCACTTCGATTTTTGCACGGTAGGTGATGATATTTGAGCTACTGCTCGCGCTTGATGATGAGCTACTACCATCGCCCGAGCCAAAATTCACGCGATTGACTTTAGCGTGAAAATTTCTATCTGGATACGCATCAACGGTAAAAACAACTTCTTGCCCCTCTTTTACCTTGCCAATATCCGCTTCGGAAATACTCGCATAGAGTTGCATTTCCTCTAGATTCTCTGCTACTTTAAAAAGCGTAGGTGCTTGAAAACTTGCCGCCACACTTTGCCCGACTTCAACGCTACGCATAAGCACAATGCCATCAACGGGCGAAACAATTTCGGAATTTTTCAAATCAATTTTCGCGCTTTGAATGCTTGTCTCTATCTCGGCAATAGAAGCGCGCTTTATCTCCACATCAGAACGTGCGGAGGTGTAGCTTGTTTTTGCATTTTGTAGTTCAAGCCTTGAGGGAGATGAGCCATTTGTCGCTTCATACAGCTCCTTTAGTCTATCGTAATTCCATTTTTTATCTACCAAGGTTTGTTCGCTTGCCTTGAGTTGTGCTCGTGCAGAATAAAGTTGTGCTTCAAATTTAGCAATTTGCTGATTAATTGTCTCTGGGTTTATCCGCGCTAATACCTGTCCCACCTTGACTTCATCGTTTTCATCAACAAGCACTTCAAGCACGAGTCCGGAAATAACACTGCCGATTTCTACTTCATTTACAGGAGAAAGCGATCCAGAGGCTGAAATGCTGGATTTTATATCGCCACGAATAGGCTTAATCATATCATATTCTACTTTAGGACCTATCATTCTCCACACGATGAATGCCCCGATACAGATTGCTACTATGATGAGAGTAATAATCCATACTTTTAATGGAATCTTCTTGCGAGTTTTTGGCTGCAATGCTTGGTAAAGATTCATTGTTTATGTCCTTGTGTAGAGTTTTGATTTTGTTTTGTTTTATCCTGCAAAGCAAGATTCCCACCCAAAGCCTTAAAAAGCGTGATGAGTGAGAGAATCTCATTTGTCTTAGCGTTGTGAAGCTGATTTTTGAGATTGAAATATGTATTTTCAAGCCCTAGAAAATCATTTTTATCAAGTAGCCCACGCGCATTTTTCGCGCTATTGCCTTTGTAGGCTTCTAGTCCTAGCTTATACATATTATATGTGTTTTGGGTTTGTTTGCTTCTAGATTGCATATCAAAAAACGCATTTTCTATCTCGCCTAGCGCGGTGTTTATGTTGTTTTGCAGGGTTAAAAATGCTTCATTACTTAATTCTTTTTGAATAAGATAATTTTGCTTCAAAGAAGTGCGATTGAGTAGCGGTGCGGTAATTGAATTGGCTATTTGAAAGACGATAGAACCAATAGAATTGGCATTAGTGCTATAAAGAATATCACCTATTGAGCCATTTAAAGAAATGGTAGGCAAACGCGCTGCTTTAGCATTTGTTTGTTTGTAGAGTTGTGCGTGTAGGGCATAGATACTCGCCTGAATATCCGGGCGCAAAAGTAAAATATCACTTGGCATTTTATCCACATAGAAACTCGCAATGCGCGGGAATTGATACTCGCTAAGAAAATTTATTTCTTGTTTGAGATTTTCGGCATTAATGTTAAGAAGCACGAGTAGGGCATTTTTGTTTTGCTCAAATGTGTAGGAGAGGTTTTCGAGGTTATTTCTCTGCGTGGTTGTGTTTGCCACAAATCCTTGATAAGTATTCATATCAATCAGTCCGAGATTGTATTTTTGTTTGTTTATAGATTCTATTTGTTCTAAATTTTCTAGTGTCGCTTTTGCGATTTGTAAGGAATGTGCATTCTCTCGCAATGTGAAATAGAGGGTTGCTACTTGCGCTATGAGGGAGATTTGCACGGAGGAAAGATTACTCTGTGCTTGCAAATAGGCTTTTTTGCTTGATTGACGCAAGGCATTGAGTTTGCCAAATAAATCAACCTCCCAACTCATACTTATATTTGCGTTGATAGAATTTGCTCCTGGACGCACAATCGTGCTTTGAGAAAGTGTGCGATTATCTATATAACTTGAGTTTAATCCTACATTTATGGTGGGAAACATATTAGCGGTGTTGATTTTCATTTGAGATTGTGCTTGTTTAATGCGTGAAGCCATTATCAGCACATCTGTGTTGTTTTTAAGCGCGATGTGGAGCAGATTATGTAAATGTTTATCATCAATGAGGGTGCTAAATTCTTTAAGACTAAAGGGTTCTGTGGATTGTGTAGAATCTTTTGAATCTTGCGTATTTTTTGCATTTTGCCAATCTTTAGAATCTTGTGTGCCACTATGAGATTGTGTATTTTTAGAATCCTCTATATTTTTTATAGAAAAAGTCTCGCTAAAGGGCTTGGCATTTTCAAATGATTGCGGGATATGTGTTTGCTTCACATCATATTCAAGGCTTGAAATATCTGTGCTACAACCCATAAATATGCTATATGCGAAAAAAATTAATACAATATTAAACTTAAAATGTAGTTTCACCTTTATCCTTAATAAGATTTAAAATTATAAGTATAATATGCGGAAAATGTGAATTTAATGTGAATTTCAAGGCAACTTAAACACAAATATATTAACATTTGATGCTATCTAAATATTTTTTAAGTGAGATAATAGTGGGATTGGCTATGGGATATAGGAAATACATATTGATAACATTTACATTACTGGCGATTGTTTTTATGAGTGCGTGTTCCCATCATAGCTCTTTACAAACTTTTAATAACCATTATTATGGTGGAGATTCTAAAAAGGCTTATACTTACGCAAAATCGCAGGCGAGCAAGGATGGCGATGTGCTATGGAATTTACAGGCGGGAATGAGTGGATTTGTCCTAGCCGAAAATGATACGAGTGCCTTGCTCGAGCAGGGTGAGAGGCTCTTTAGCAAATATGAGGGTGAGGGGCTAATGGGCGGTATGTTTGGCAATGTGGGTGCAGTGCTTGTGAATGAAAATGTTAAAACTTATCGTGGCAATATTTATGAAGGCGTGATGTTTAACTATTATAAGGCACTTAATGCTATGCGTATGGGAGATTATGCACTTGCTCGAGTGGAATTTAATCGGGCAAATGATAGACAAAGACGCGCGAAAGAGTATTTTAGGAAAGATATTCAAAAGGCTATGGCAGAAAGCAATAAGGAACAGCGCGAAAATCAGCAACTGAAGCAAATCGATAAGGATAGAACGAGCAGAAGCACGGATTCTATTTTGGAATCTCAATATAGTAATTTGTCTCATTTTGTGATTTATGATGGATTTATAAATCCTGCTGTAAGCTATGTATCAGCCCTCTTTTTTATGAGCGAGGGGGATTATCCAAAGGCGATTGATTTGTATAAAGAATCTTATGGTATCACGCGCTCACAGGTAATTAATCAAGACTTAAAGGTTGTGAATGCTCGTCAAGCAGGAGATAATTCCACTTACACTTGGTTTATTATAGAGGACGGGCGAAGTGCCTCACTCGAAGATGTATCAATTGATCTACCCGCATATATTGTGAGCTCTAGGGTGTTGCACGCGGGTGTTTCTATACCGCAGATAAAAAGAGGACAGGCAAGTGCTAATACTTACAAAGCTATAACTCATAGTGAAAACCTTGAGTTTAAAGCGTTTGAAGTGGGCAATTTGGAAGGTGTGCTTACGAATGAATTTAGCCAAAAGCTCCCCTTTATACTCACACGCGCAATTACTTCTTCTATCGTCAAGGCAAGCACTCAAGCAGCCTTAAGTAATCTAGGAGGGGAGCAGTTAGGAATGACAGGTGCGCTCATTGGTTCTTTGGTTGGGGCGATGTATTCAGTCGCTACAAATAGTGCGGATATACGCATTTCTACCGCATTGCCACATCGCATTCTAGCTCTACAGATTCCAAACAAGACACTAGATTTCACGCTCAAGGCAGATGAAAATACACTCTACGAAGTGCAATTTTCTTGCACAAAAAGCGAGCAAAAACATAAAAAAATAAAGAAACTTATTACTTTGTGCGAAAAATATGATAATATTATCTATTTGCGTTTGAAGGATAAGAATCCAAGCTATCAAATTTTGAAAGGGGAAGTGAATGAAGAATAGCAAATTAGCAATATGTGGAGCGGCACTAAGCACACTTCTAATAGCTGGTTGTAGCGGGGGACCGGAGTATGTGGATACTTCAAAATCCCAGTCTTATGCGAGTATGGGCTTGGACTACCACGATATTGAAAAAGCAGCAAGTGATAGTGTGCAGTCTCTATTGAGTAGTGCTCAGGTGAGAAGCATTACAAGTGGTGGGAAGCCCAAAGTGCTTATGATTTCTGGTGTGGTTAATGATACAATGCAGACTATTGATACAGACCAGCTTAGTCGTAAGATTACAAGAGATATGAGAAAGGGCGGTAAATTTGTCCTCACACTCGCACAGGGTGCAAAGACTGAAAAGGGTATAACTATGGCGAGAAAGGCGCGTGATAATGATGAATTTGACCAACGCACAACAATAGAAAAAGGCACTCTCAAATCTGCCGAAATGTCGCTTTCTGGCAAGATTGTGCAAAAAAATACGAGAGTTCGCTCCAAAGAGCGCGTGGATTACTTTTTCTTACTTACACTTACCAATCTCAAAGATGGAACCGTTATATGGGACGATGAAGTAAATATCATCAAAGTCGGTTCGAAATCTTCTGTGAGTTGGTAGATTCTAAAACAAAGGAGACAAAATGAATACAAAGGTAAAATTATTAGCAGGAAGTGTTGTAGCAGCCTTTCTTTTAATCGGTTGTGGTGGTGATGATGCACTGGGTGTTGGCGGAAAGAGTATCGACAAAAAAACTCTTAAAGCTCTTAGCATTCAGGGTGCACCAAATTGGGTGCTTAATGGCGGACAAGGTGATATGAGTGCCATAGGAGACGCGGAGATTGTCGGCGGAGATATAGGTTTTGCGCGTAATGAAGCTTTAGCCCTAGCTAGAGATGAGATTGCGAGACAAGTAGAAGTCAAGGTGGAAGGTTTGATTTCAGTAGCAAAAGCTTCGTCTAAAAGTGATTTTGGCGATGCGAGTATGAAAAGTGCTGCTTCACAAATTACAGAGCAAAGCGTTTCTAATATTTTAAGTGGCACGAAGCAAACGGATACTTGGATAAATAAAGATGCTACTCGCATTTTTGTCCTTGCAAAGCTTAGCCCTGATAATAAGGCGAAGCTGGAAGCTAATGTCAAAAAGCAAATTAACCAAAACAAACTTTTACCAAGCAATATTAAGCAAGAAGCTTTAAGAAACTTCAACTCATTTTAATGAGTAGTGATATATGCGCTTTATTATTCCAATATTATGCATTGTTTTCTTAATGGGCTGTGGTGGCGGTGCAAAACCGCCCTCGTGGTATGGAAAAGATACACAGGATAGTGCGTATCTTATAGGTTTTGGTAGTGCATCAAAGCTTGAGAGTGCTAAGGCTAGGGCTTTAAATGATATAAGCTCACAGCTAAGTGTGCAGGTAAGTTCTCAGTTTAAAACACAAACACAGAGGCAAGATTCTAATATCACACACAAGGCGAGTAGTGATATACAGCTAGATGTGGCGGCTATGGAGCTAAGTGATGTGCAATATACAAAGAGTGAGTTTGAAAATGGACAGCATTATGTGCAGGCAAAAATTTTGAAAAGTGCGCTTATATCGCAGTTTCAAAATAAGTTTAACAATACTTATAACACGCTCAATGTAGTAAGTCTTAGCAAATGCAAGATACTTTCTGCTAAGGATAAGTTGCGCTTAGAGAATGCTTTGAATGAACTTTGGCTCTATAGTCAGTTATTGCAGACTTTAGAAAAGCAAACTCGCTCTTTGGATAATCTCGAATCTCTTTTAAGCGCGAATATGCCACTCCCTGCTGCAAAGCTTGTCATAAGAAGCAATGTAGATAGTGCAAGAATCTACAATGACTTGGCAAAGGAGCTTGGGGAATTTTACACGATTCAAAATGATGCAGCACATACACTTTATGCGGAGGTGCGTGCAATTCAAAGTGCTAAGGGTGTAAAAATTGATGTACTTTTTAGTATTTTAGATTGTCGTAATAATCCCATTTTTAACACAAATGTGAGCGAGGAAACGAATAAGGGCTTTGAGTTTGCAACCAAGCGCGTGAGTGTCCAGCTATATAAGAAAATGCAAGAGTGGATAGAAAATTAATTATATTCTCTTTTGCAGAGTGTAAAAATCTACTAGCAAGTTTTGAATCTTGCTAGTTGCATATCGTAGATTTTATCTTTTTGTAGCGAAAACTTTATCGTTATCTTGTGACATAATGGCTTACAAATTTTGAAAAATTATCAATAATCGCTCCACCTTTTCTAAATCCCAATCCACAAGATTCATAGGCAAAAAATACATTAGGCTGATAATATGCGCCATTGTGCGTGTTTAGCTCATAGTGAGCTTGGTAGAGCGATTTGTGATTGCCATATATGCCTGACTTAGATTCCAGAATCTTGCCATTTGTGTCTAAAATCTCTACATTTGCACCCTCGCGCCCAAAGGCAGGTTTGCGCACTTGTTTCATCTGTGGCAATGGCTCAAAGCTCGCAGGAAGCAAAAGCGGGTGATTAGGAAATAAATCCCATAGAATCTTCAGCATTCTTTTACTTTGAAAAAGCAATGTGTAGGCGGGATTAAGAAAAATGCTATTGCGATTTTCCATCATTTCACTTATGAGTGCTGCGAGTTCAGGCTCATCAATGGCGATATTTTCCCACGGAATGAGCTTGAAAAGAAATTCATAATTTACACCATTATGGCTTAAGCCCTCTGTGGGGGAGAAATGCACTTCATCAATGGGCGCAAAGTCGCAGACAAAGCCAGATTCTCTAGCAACATATTCTAAAAAGCGCGTGGTAGTAATATCCTCATAAGATTCTGTTATACAAGAAAATAGAATCTTCCAGCCCTCATATAGCTCCTCAAAGCGTGAAGTGTCCTCTTCAAGCGTAATGAGACGTTTAAAATTTTCACTCAAAGCATTATGGATATTATTAAACTGCGCAATCTCATCAAGTCCATTATATTTAAGTAATGCCCATTGCATTAGCGCACTTTCATAGAGCATTGTTGGCGTGTCGGCATTAAACTCTAAAAGTTTAATCTGCTTACCATCAAGCCCGCCAGCTAAGTCAAACCGCCCATATAAATGCCAATGTATATCTTCTTCCCAGCTTTGTTTTATCGCACCAATAAGACTTGGTGGAATGTCTAGCTCAAAGAATAAGTCGTTTTTTATCACATACTCTCCAGCTTCTATAAACATATCATAAAGCTCATTTCCTGCCTCATAGTAAGCCTCTGCCTCTGTGTCGCTGATATGAATAAGCTCATCGCTTAGATACGAGGTGTCATCGGCATCTGTATGCCAAGTGAGCCCCATAGATTCTAAAGCATTTTTATCGGGCAGTGAAAGTGTGCTAATTTTCATATCAGCCTCCCATCGTGCTGTTTTTGCTTGTGCTTGTTGATGTATTACCACCAAAGAATCCGCTTTTACCGCCACTTGCTTTGCTTGTGCTTGTTCCGGTTTTGTTGTTATTAAAGCTATTTTTGCTTCGTTCATAGGCTTGTGGGGATTTGTAGTTGCGCTGTTGATTAGCTTGATAATTTGGATTATTAAAAAGTTTATTACCGATATAGCTCCCTAGAATCGCCCCTGCCGCACTTGCTAGAATCGCCCCGCCAAGCCCTAAGCCACCGCCATTTGGATTTGTGAGGCTACTTTGCCCATTATCAATAGCAACTTCCTCTTGTTTAATGAGTTCATCAATCTCCGCTTGAGAGAGCATTCTCTCCTCACCATTAATGCCTTTAAGCATTACGCGCGTTTGCTCACTAGGGTATTCCTCAAGCACCTTATAAGTGCCATCTATTTGCTCCTCAATGATGACAAACGCACCATTTTTTTGGCTATTTTGCAAAGTGCTGTTTAAATCATTTGAGTTACCCTCATCACAGGCATTGAGGCTAAAAACTGCCATAACGCCTAGCCCACCAACCATTGCGTAGTTTTTAATTGTGTGGATATGTTTCATACGCGCTCCTTTTTTTGCAAAATTGTATCAAATTTTTGCCATTTTTTTATGATGCAGGTGGATATATAGATGTAGCACATCAATACTTGCTGGTGTAATCCCGCTAATCTCACTTGCTTCAAAAAGGCTTTTTGGCGTGAATTTTTTTAGCTTTTCAATCACTTCAAGGCTAAGCCCGGGAATCTTATCAAACACAAAATCGCGTGGAATCTCCACTTGAAGCATTTGCTGCATTTGTCCTATTTGCGCCTTTTGTTTCTGTATATAATCAAAATATTTAGATTCTATAAAAATCTGCATAAGGGCAGATTCACTCATTGAATCCACATTTTCTACACCGCAGTTTGTAAGTAAAGTGCGTAATGTTTGTGAATCTAAACCCTCACGCCCAATGATATGAATGAGAAGCGTTTTGTCGCTAATTGGCGCGAGATTGAGTGAGGAGAGCAGAGCGAGATTATCTGCACTGGGTGTGAGGGAATGGGTGCTTAGGTAATCCAAAGTGCGCGAGATATGCCCTCTATCTGCTTGTATGTTTTGGTAACGCGCCTCATCAATAAGTCCAAACTGATATGCGTAATTGCCTAGTCGCAAATACGCGTTATCCTCACGAAGCAGGAGGCGATACTCCGCACGAGAGGTAAAGACGCGATAAGGCTCTTTTGTGCCTTTAGTAACTAAATCATCTATCATCACGCCGATATAAGCTTCATTGCGCGAGAGACAAAAGGATTGGTTTTTAAGCGAAAGCGCGGCATTAATTCCTGCCACAATACCTTGTGCGGCAGCTTCTTCGTAGCCTGTTGTGCCATTTATTTGCCCAGCTAAAAAAAGATTCGCGCATTTTTTTGTCTCTAAGGTATGATAAAGCTCGGTAGGCTCAATATAATCATACTCTATTGCATAGCCATAGCGCGTAATATGTGCATTTTCTAGCCCTTGAATGCTATGAATCATCTCCTCTTGCACATCAATAGGAAGTGAAGTAGAAAGCCCATTGATATAATACTCCACTGCTTCTTTAGTCTGTGGCTCGAGAAAAAGCTGGTGGCGACTTTTATCGGCAAAGCGATTGACTTTATCCTCAATGCTAGGGCAATAGCGAGGACCTACACCCTCAATCTGCCCTGTAAAAAGTGGCGCACGATAGAAATTTTCCCTAATGATTTTGTGCGTGGTTTCGTTTGTGTAGGTTACATAGCAGGGCAGTTGTGTGGGAGCAAAGTGGCTTGTTTTGTAGCTAAAATGCGGGGGATTGCTATCACCATTATGCTCTTCTAAATGGCTAAAATCAATGCTTCGCCCATCAATTCTCGCGCAAGTGCCGGTTTTTAATCGCCCAAGCTTTAGCCCAATTTCTTGCAGTGAGGCGCTCAAATTCTGTGGGCTTAACTCGCCAAATCGCCCATTATGGAGCTTCGTCTCGCCAATATGCACAAGCCCGCGCAAAAATGTGCCGGTGGTAAGAATGATTTTTTTCGCATAGTAGGTTTTTTTGATATTTGTGATAATGCCTTTAGCCACGCACCGCCCTTGTGAATCTCGCTCGTAGATGAGAGATTCTGCGCTCTCTTGCGAAATGGTAAGATTAGGGGTGCTAAGAGCTATGCGCTTTGCGATAATGCTATATCTATCCATATCAATTTGCGCTCTCGTGCCACGCACAGCAGGACCTTTGGAGGAGTTTAAGATTCTAAACTGAATTCCGCATTCATCGGTAATTTCTCCCATAACGCCACCAAGCGCATCTATTTCTTTGACTAAATGCCCCTTGCCTAGCCCACCCACAGCGGGATTGCAACTTGCAAGGGCGAGATTCTGCACCAAAAGTGTGATAAGGTGGGTTTTTGCGCCCATTTTTGCACTAGCGATACTTGCCTCTAATCCCGCGTGTCCGCCGCCAATCACCAATACATCATATTCCATATATCTGTGCTCCTACTCATTTTTATCGATAAAGTGTGGAATTTCTAAAGAAAAAGCGCATTTTATTATTATTTGGTTACTTTTGCTACTATAAGTGTCAATATAGACGATTGGGAGGCATTTGTCGTGAAAAGAAAGGCTTTGTCTTTGATTGGCGTTTTTGCGCATTTAAGCGAGAAAAGTATAGAATCTTTAGAGGCGATTAGCAAATTGCATTATCTTAAAAGAAATGGTGTTTTGCATTATGAGGGTGAGCGTATAGAGCACGCGTGTTTTTTGGCGCGTGGCAAGGTCGAGTTATATAAAATGAATAAAAATGACAATGAAATGTTTTTATGCTATGTGGATAGCGAATCTGCAGGGACGAGAATGATAAATGCCTTTGGTGCGTTTGTGCCATATGTGGCAGCGGCGAATGTGCGTGCTCTAGAATCAAGTGAAATTGTAATGCTTGAGCTTACCAAGCTCCATCAGCTTGTGTTGAGTGATATTGAGATAAGTAACGCGCTAATGAGTGAATTTATGGATAAACTCATTGTGTTTAAAAATTTTGTTAATTTCAAGGAAATGAACGATAGCACCTCACGTGTAGCGTATTTTTTACGCCATAGGCTTAGTTATTTTAACCAAAATCAACGGCAAATGATTGCGCGTGAGCTGAATATCCAAACCGAATCTTTAAGTAGAATCTTACAAAAAATGTTTCAGCAAGATGTAGTTGCAAAAAATGAACATAATGAGATTTATATCAAAGATAGTGCGCTTTTTGCGAAGCTTTATGGCGAGTAAAAATGAGTTTGCGCGTTTTGTTGGCGTTTGGGTGAAAAATATTTACCTCATTTTACGCTTATTACTTGCGTATTGCAAAGCACATCGTGCAGACATCGCCCATCTTTGCGAAAAAGTCCTAGTAAGATTCCAAAAAGAAAGCTCGTGCCAAATACCCATAGCCCATAGCGCACAAAGGAACGCACAAAGCCCACTTTTTCTCCTTTAGATTCTGTATTTGCATTTTGTGTGGATTCTAATGTATTTATAGATTGAGTTTTATTTTGTGAATCTAAACTCTGTGAATCTTGTGAGTTATAGCGCACGAGCTTGAGGCGCATATAGCGATAGCCCGGCGTTTGTGCGCTGAATGCAAAAAAAAGTGAGAGGATTACACCATAGCTTATCCCGCAGACAAAAATAACATTTTGATTATGCGTGAAAGCGTCCTTGCCGTCCAAAAACACATAGGTTGTGAGATATAAAATTGGCATATTTATCATAAACATATCGGTAATAAATGCCTTTATACGCTCACTTGCAAACATTAGGAGAAGTTGATTTTTGAGTGAAAAATTATTGAATCTTACCCATTGGGATTTATGCGTTTTAGAATTTTGTGCTTGTTTATTTGGCTTATTGGCTGACTTGAGTTTGCGCCAACGCGTAGGAGCTGCCATAGGTGTTAGTTCCCACGACTACCGGGCTTAGTTGCCTTTTGTTCGCCACTTGCGCATAGAGGGCAGGAGTGTGGCTCATACATATTAAACACAAAATCTTCAAGCGCAAAAAGCGGTATATGCTCGGGCAATCGAGCCTCTTTCTTGCGCTCTAAGCTTGAACCTACGCGCTTACAGAATCCACGATTAGCTAATCCTGCATAAGCTACCACTTCCGCACCTTCAAACTCTACGCACTGCGCAGATTCTAAAGCTGAACCACCGGTAGTAATAATATCCTCACAGATAAGAATCTTCTCGCCTTGAGAGACTTCAAAGCCTCTGCGGAGTTGCATTTGCCCTTCTACGCGCTCGGTAAAAATAAATCTCACGCCTAAGGCTCTTGCGAGTTCATACCCGGCTAGAAGCCCACCAATCGCTGGGGAGCAAACACAATCTACCTTGATTTTAGAATCTTTAACCTGTGTAGCTAAGGCGGTGGCTAAGCGCTCTGCGACTATTGGATTTTCAAGCACGCGCGCAGATTGTAGGTAATGGTCAGAGTGATTGCCACTACTTAACAAGAAATGCCCCTTAAGTAGCGCGTTTGCGTTTATGTAGCATTGTTTCACATCAAGCATAGAATCTCCTTTAAAATTTGTATGTATATTTGAGATAGTTTGCAGTCGCGCCGCGCTCTTTCTCATAATCAAGTAAATCATAGCCTATAAATAGCTCGTGATGTCTGCCATACACAAGGATTGGACCAAAGGCAAAAGTGGGGTAGAACCATATTTTGCGCTCTTGTGTGAATATTGGCATAGTGGCATTATCTGTGCGTGAAAGATAGCTTGAGCCAAATGAGGCAACACGCACACGAAACCCTACATAGCGCGAAGCGTAGATTCTATATTCTGCGGATATACCACCGCGGTAGATTTGCATACGATTTGGCTTTGTCGGGTTAAATTCTAAGTCCTCAAATGCACCATAATTTGTGCGGTCGAAGAATCCAAAAATACGCAGTGAGTGTCTAGATTTAAAAATAAAATCATATCCAGCTTCAACACCTAGCATACTGCTTGTGCCGAGTGAGGGAGTATAGATAGCACCTAAGCTCACAGCCGCGTATAAGCCCTCACGCACATCTTTGATTTTTTTTATCTTTATACCATAAATATCATAGAGCAGTTGCTGACGCGTTTGTGAGACATCTCCAAGCACTTCTTCTGGTGTTTTATCGTGCTCAAAGTCTTGCACCGGCACACTTTGAGCCCCATACACGATACTCGATAGTGCAAGTAACCCTAGCAATATTTTCTTACTCATACCACCCCTTTAGTTTCATATTATTTTAGTATATTTTGCTATACTTGCAAGAAATAAGGCACAATTTTGGTAATTATAAAAGCTAATCTCGTGCCACATTTTAGATTTTAAGGAGACAATAATGCGTATTTTAGGTTTAGTGTTTATATACTTATGTGTAGGTTTTGGAGCAGAGTTAGAGGGATATTATATGACCCATAAAGGCGAAAAGGGGCAGCAATCTATCGTGGAATTTTTCAAAAAGGGTGAAAAATATTACGCTTATGGCTTTGCCAATGTTGATGGGAGTGCACCTAAAAAAGATGCCAATAATCCAGACCCTGCCCTAAGAGAACGTGTTGATAAGGGAAGTGTGTTTGTCTATAATCTCGTGCGTGATGGCAAAAGCGATGTTTTTAAAGACGGCAAGGTGTATAATTTTGATGCGGGGAAAATTTATTACGCAAAGGTTACGCTTAAGGGCAATGTTTTAGAGCTACGCGGAAGTCTCGATAAAACTGGCTATATGGGCGAGACAAAAATATGGAAGAGGCTAAGTGATGAGGAAGTAAAACCCTATCTCTCGCAAAAGCCGGATTTTTCCGTAGTAGAGGCTAGTCTCAAGGATATTAAGCCTTAAATGTCAGCTACATCTACTTCTATAAAACTTCAAAAAGCCCTAGATTCGCTCAATCTCGCCCAAAGGGAGGCGGCTAAATACGCTGATGGTGCAATGCTTATTCTTGCAGGGGCTGGGAGCGGTAAGACAAAGACAATTACCACGCGCCTTGCCTTTCTCATTGATGAAGTGGGGATTCCCGCAGAAAACACCCTCACGCTTACTTTTACAAATAAAGCCGCAGCAGAGATGAGGGATAGGGCATTAGCACTTTTGGAGCATAACTTTAATGTACCACCGCTTCTTTGCACTTTTCACAAATTTGGGTTGATTTTCTTGCGTTTTTTTATCCACACTTTGGGGCGAGAGGCGAATTTTGTCGTGCTTGATAGCGATGATAAACGCGTAATTTTAAAGACTTTGTGTGATAAAAAGCTTCAACCTGCGCAATGCGATTATTATATTTCAAATATGAAAAATGCTGCTCTCTCACCTTTGGAAGCCTTTAGCTACGCGCATACTGATGAGACAAAGCAGATGAATAGAATCTACGCGGAATACGAGCGGTATTTAGAGAGTAAGAATCTGCTTGATTTTGACGATTTGCTCTATCTCACTTATAAGATTCTCTCGCAAGATTCAAACATAGCACAAAAAATGAGCGAACAATACCAATACATTATGGTTGATGAATACCAAGATACAAATGAAATTCAAGATAAGATTCTAAAACTGCTTTGTGTGGCGCATAATAATCTTTGTGTAGTGGGCGATGACGACCAAAGCATTTATGGGTGGCGTGGGGCTGATGTGCGCAATATCCTTAATTTTCAAAAGGCATTTGATGAAGTCAAGGTAGTAAGGCTTGAGGAGAATTATCGCAGTAGTGAGCAAATTCTAAATGCCGCAAACGCGCTTATTGCGCATAATCAAAATCGCTTAGGAAAACATCTCAAAAGCACAAAGGGCACGGGTGCAGATATAAGGCTTATAGAAAACGATAATGAAAGCGCGGAGGCGACATTTCTAGCTAAGGATATTGCAAAATTACTCGCAGAGGGTGTGAATCCTAGCGATATTGCGATTTTATTTCGCGTAAATGCGCTTTCAAGGAGCATTGAAGAGGGCTTTAATCGTGCGAGGATTCCATACAAACTCATCGGTGCGATGAGATTTTATGAGCGTGCGGAGATTAAGGATATATTGAGCTATTTACGCCTCATTGTGAATCCACACGATGATTATTCATTTTTACGCATTATCAATCGCCCAAAAAGAGGCGTTGGCAAGGTAGGACAAGAGAGTTTAGAGAAACTAGCCTTAAGTAAAAATCTCTCCTGCTTTGCTACGCTTGAAACTTATCCAGACCAATCCACACAAGCACTCGGTAAAAAAGCATATGAAAGTGTAATGGAGCTTGTCTCGCATATCAAATGTTGGCAGAATTTGAATGATTTGAGTGATCTTATAGAATCTATGCAAGAGCGGATTATTTTTACATTTAGTAAGCTTGATGAAGTCGATAGACAGGGCAATATTGAGGAATTTTATGGTATGTTTGGCGACTATGTTATACATAATCCAACCAACACCCTTGTGGATTTTCTCAATGATTTAGCTTTGGCAAGTCCTACCGATGAAGTCATAGGCGAGGCGGTGAGCTGTATGAGTGTGCATATGGCAAAAGGTTTAGAGTTTAAGTATTTATATGTGATTGGCTTAGAGGAGGGTTTTTTTCCTTTGAGTGGTGGCTATGATGAGCTACAAGAGGAGCGGCGACTAGGCTATGTGGCAATTACTCGTGCGAAAGATTTTCTCATCCTCTCTTTTGCAAAAAGCAGATTCTATAAAGGTAAGAGGGAGTGGCTGAAGCCCTCACGCTTTTTACAAGAAAGCGGTGTGGTAACAAGTAGCGCAAGGGATAGTATCGCAGTAGGTTCTTTACGCGCGATAGAGGGCAGTGCGGATTCTACACAGGAGTTTAGCAGGGGAATGCAGGTGCGACACAAGCTTTTTGGCATAGGTGTGATAGAATCTGTGAGCGGTAAGGGCGCACAATGCAAGTTAAAAATCAATTTTGCGGGATTGGTGCGCGAGATTATGGCGTCATTTGTGCAAGTTGTGTAGCAAGATTCTAAAATGTGTATTTTGCAAATACCAAAAAAGGTGGGGTTTATGAAAAAATTTCTTTTTACCGCGATATTTAGCGCGTTTGGTATTTTTTGTGCGGCTCTTTATGCGGACGATGTGTATATACCGGATTCTAAACTGCATTTGGCTAAGAACTATAAGGTGCATAATAGCGATATTTACTCCACTGATATGTTTCCGCGTATAGACAAGAGATTTAAAATCGCCACGCTCCCTGCGGATAAATTCAGCCTCAAACTTAAAAGTGTAGATATTAAGCTCATTTTTATGCGCTATGGCTATGAGATTGTGAGCTTTGAAAGCGAATGGGTGGAATTTACTTTTGTAAGCGATATGCGTGAGAATGAAGCACTTGATTTTATAAAAAAGATGTATATTGAGTATTATGGTGAGAGGCTAAAGATAGAGAATCTGCTCGTGCGCCCTCTCTTAAATATGCCAAAGGATTATGAAGTAGTGGGCTATGAACTGCCAGAAGTAATGCTTAAAAAACATAGTGGCACTTTGAATCTTAAATATCGCACCCCACCTAGCACACAGATAAAAAAACTTACCTTTTTGTATCGTATTGATGGGAATTTACAGGTGCTACAAAGCACAAAAAATATTTCTGTAAATGAAGTGCTTGATAGACATAATACGCGTATAGATAATATTGCCTTTACGCGCGTGGGTGCAGACTATATTGGTATAAATGACTTGAATAAGAGTAGTGCAAAAAGCTTTATCCGCGCAAATACATCAATTACACGCGATAAGATTAAGCCAAAAGTGATTGTTAAAAAAGGCGAGAAAATCCGCGCTCTAGCACGGGAAAATGGCATAAGTATGGAGGTAGTGCTAGAGGCTCGGCAGAATGGTGCGTATGATGAAGTCATAAATGCGCAAAATCCCACGAGCGGAAAAATATTGCGTGTAAGAGTGATTGATGAGGGTAGGGGCGAGATTATATGAGATATTGTAAATAGGAAGCAAGTATGAAACAAGAAAAGCTCGTAGTTGCCATAGGTGGAGCAAGTGGGGTGCATTTAGGCTTGAGACTGATTGAAAATATCCCAGATTCTATTGAACTCTATGTCGTGGTGAGTGAGGGGGCAAAAAATGTCGCTAAAAATGAGTTAGGCATTGATATATTAACCTCTCTTAATGATATTAAGCGCAAAGATTTTAGAATCCTTAGTGAAAATGATATGGAGAGTGGTATTGCCTCCGGGAGCTTTGGCGTATCGGCTATGGCGATAGTGCCTACAAGTATGAATCTCCTCGCAAAAATCGCAAATGGTATCTGCGATGAGCTGATTTCACGCTCTGCAAGTGTGATGCTTAAAGAGCGGCGCACCTTACTTCTAGCTCCGCGTGAAATGCCTCTAAGCCCCATTGCGTTAAGGCAAATGGGCGAATTATCCGCACTTGGCGTGATTATTGCTCCGCCGATTGTGGGATATTATGCTAAGGTGCAGGATTTAGAATCTATGGAGCGATTTTTTGTTGGTAAGTGGCTTGATAGTCTAAAGATTCCAAACACACTTTATGCGCGTTGGAAATATCACACAGAGGAGGAATAGATGAGAAAACTCGCCATTTATCCGGGCACTTTTGACCCTGTAACTAATGGGCATTTGGATATTATTAAACGTTCGGTTGAGATTTTTGATAATGTGATTGTGGCAGTGGCGCACTCATCGGCTAAGAATCCGCTCTTTTCGCTTGATGAGCGCATAGAGATTCTAAAAACAAGTGTGTGTAATCTCCCAAATGTGCGCGTTGAGGGATTTTCTAACCTCCTTGCAGATTTTGCGAAAGAAAAGGGTGCGAGAATGATTATACGCGGATTGCGTGCGGTGAGTGATTTTGAGTATGAGCTACAAATGGGCTATGCCAATGCTTCGCTTAATAGTGTGCTAGAGACGATTTATTTTATGCCGACATTGCAAAATGCGTTTATTAGCTCCTCTGTCGTGCGCACGATTATGTTGCATAATGGTGCATTCGAACACCTTGTGCCAAGCAGTGTGGCGGATTTAATCCTTACATTTTACAATAAGCACAAGGAGCAAAAATAATGTATGTCGCAATTGAGGGCGTGGATACCTGTGGCAAAAGCACACAGATTGAGCTACTGAGAAAGTATTATCCTCGTGCGATTTTTACCAAAGAGCCCGGCGGGAGTGTGTTGGGCAAATCTGTGCGTGATTTGGTGCTTTTTGCACCCCAAAGGGAGAGTTTTACGCTTGATAGCTATGCGGAGTTTTTTTTATTTTTAGCTGACAGGGCACAGCATTACACAGAGGTGTTGCTTCCGCATAAGGATAAGCTTGTAATTTCTGACAGAAGCGTGATTTCAAGCATTGCGTATGCGAGAAATATAGATATGGCGCAAAGTATCATCTTTAATGAAGTTGCGCTAAGGGGGCATTTCCCGCATCTTGTGGTGCTTTTATGGCTTGAGGAGGCGCAGCTAAAAGCGCGGTTAGCCCAAAAGACACACGATAGTATTGAGGGGAGAGGCATTGAGTTTATGCTTGAAATACAAAATCGCCTTTTAGAATCCACAAAGCGCGTGGGGCTTAAGCATATTGTGATAAATGCGGCTAAGAGCAGAGAGGAGATTTATGAGGAGATTATAAGGGTGATTGATGATAATATGTGAGTATAGAAAACAAAGTGAGAGGAAATGTTACTTTATGGATTCTCATTTTATGAATCTTATCGCTTAAAAACAAAAATTTGCAAATATAAATTTATGGCTTTTAGATTGTAAAGAAAGGTGAGCTGATGAAATGCCTAGTGTGCGAGAGGTTTTCACTACAAGCGGTATGTAAGGCTTGTATCGCAGCTATCCCGCTCACGCCTCGTTATAGAATCTTGGCGGATTCTATAAAGGCATATAGCTTT
Source organism: Helicobacter sp. MIT 03-1616 (assembly GCF_000765685.2). Taxonomy (NCBI): domain Bacteria; kingdom Pseudomonadati; phylum Campylobacterota; class Epsilonproteobacteria; order Campylobacterales; family Helicobacteraceae; genus Helicobacter; species Helicobacter sp. MIT 03-1616. The sequence goes on from NZ_JROY02000003.1 coordinate 229,259, forward strand.
TATCGTTATGAAGATGTGATGCTATTGATGCAAAGCAAATATTCTTTGATTGGTTCGCGCATACTTCCATTACTCGCTAAAAAGGCGGCTCTCTATTTTTTCACCCACAATATGGAGGTTTTAGAATCTATGCAAGGTGTGCAGATACTGGGCTTAGATGATTATCCCTATGGGGCATATTCCCATAATGGTGTGATGATGAGGGTGTTTGTCAAGGAGAGCAGGGGGTGTTTTAAGGCGCATTATGGTGTGTTTAAAGCACAAAATAATGTGAAATATGCGGGTGAAAGTTTAGCATTTAGGCAGAAAAACCCTAAGAGATTTGTGCTACAAAAGCCACTTAAAGATTCTCATATTATTTTATTTGATGATATTATTACCACAGGCACGAGTCTTAATGAAGCGATAAATGTGCTAAAACCCAATTATAAAATCGTTTTTTGCCTAACGCTTTGTGATGCGAGGTAGTTTCAAGGATTCTGCTTTCTAATATTTCTTGAATAATAAACTTCTCTAAAGTTGCAAGTTTTTAAACTCATTATGTAAAATCTAAATCTTTATTGTTTTTACTCGTTTTCAAGGATTGCCTAAGCTAGATCCTAAATCCTTATTAAAAGCCATTTCTATGGAGTAGATTATTCTAAATATAAGGATAAAGCTTTTATAAAGTATTTTGTTTATATATAAAAACAAAGTCAAAGTGAAGTAAGGTAAGGAAAAAAAGGTAGGTAAAGCAAAGATAAGTAAGTATCACAAAGACATTAAAGCAAATAAGTAAA